>NZ_JALNUQ010000028.1:0-47854 GCF_026540875.1 Sphingomonas sp. GM_Shp_2 | reverse complement strand
CGCGAAGCGGCCTGTCCGCTTATGGCCCAGGCGTAGTCGCTGTCCGCGCCCAATCGGCCATCCCCTCAGTGTCGGGATTTAGCGAGAACCTGCCGCTGTACACGTCGTGTGGGATCGACGGCAAAGTTCCAACGGTGAGAGGCTCCCCGCCAAGAGACGGGGGGCCATTGGCTCAAATTTCGGTGTTCTCGGCGAGAGCAAGTGCATCTTCCACGTCGATCCCGAGATACCGCACGGTATTCTCGATTTTGCTATGGCCGAGAAGGATCTGGACGGCACGAAGGTTGCCGGTTGCCCTGTAGATGATCGATGCCTTCGTTCGGCGAAGGGAATGCGTGCCATACTCACTCCGGATCAGACCTACCCCTGTCACCCGTTCATCGACGAGCCGGGCATACTGGCGGGTGCTGAGATGCCCATTATGATCAACGCGGCTGGGAAAGACGTAGTCGTCCACCGTACCGCCCCGCCGCTCGAGCCAAGTCAGCAGGCTGGCGCGAGCGTCTGAGAGCAGCTCAAACTGAACTGGTCGGCCTGTTTTCTGCTGCATGACGATCGCCCGCGTTCGGATTTGCCCGCCGCTGACAAGATCGCCGATCTTCATCTGCACCAAGTCGCAGCCTCGGAGTTTGCTGTCGATCGCGAGGTCAAACAGCGCTCGATCTCGCAAGCGACGCCGCTGATTGAGGTAGAAGCGGATCTCCCAGATTTGCTTTGGCTTGAGCGCGCGCTTCGCGCCGACGGTACGTCCAGCGTTCCAGACTTGACGCTTGGTGGTAGCAAGTTCTGTTTCAGGCATCTCCATGATCGTTCTCCAACGGCCAGATGGCCGTCCGAAGAACGCATCGCAGGCGGATGAGCCTTGATGCCTCAAGGCGCCTGCCGACCAGGTATCGCCGTTCCTCCGTCGTGGCGCGAACGACCGAATCTGACAGGAGCCGCCGATCGAGCGTCACACAGCAGTCGGTGCGCAGCCGACTATCCTCGGCCATTTGTCGCCGTTGCTGCAGATCCGGAAAGCGGTCGTTTGTTCATCAAGGTGCGAATGCCTCTAGGATCCGGCATTCGGCTACGGTGCCCCCAGCGCAACTCGAAATAACCGCCGCCAGCTCGCGCCGAAGCGCGGTTAGATCTGAGATCTTGCGGTCGATCTCCACCAAGTGCCGCGCGGCGATCTCGTCGATGGTGCTGCAGTCGCGATCACGCTGCTCCGCCATGTCGAGCAGAGCGCGGACTTCCTCGAGCGAAAAGCCGAGATCCCGCGTTCGCCGGATGAAGCGGAGCCGTTCGAGATCCTCGGGGCGGTACGAGCGGTAGTTGCCGCCGGTCCGCGCAGGCGCCGCGATCAGTCCTGCACGCTCATAATAGCGTACCGTCTCCACCTTGGTGCCGGTGGCCGCCGCCAGCTTTCCGATTGTCAGCGCATTCATGCCTTGACCCTGTACCTGCTACAGGGTCCATATAGCTTGTCGCACGACAAACACGAAGGGCGACAATGATGGCCTGCGGCAGCTGCTGCCCCGCCTCCGACAAGGGTACGAGCCTCGATCCGCGCTGGCGCACAGCGCTTTGGATCGCGCTCGCCGTGAATGCCGCCATGTTCGTGGCCGAGATCACGGCGGGCGTGGCAGGCGGATCCAAGGCGCTTCAGGCCGATGCACTCGACTTCCTCGGCGATAGCGCCAACTACGCGATCAGCCTTGGAGTGGCCGGTTTGGCACTCCCCTGGCGAACGCGCGCCGCGCTGATGAAGGGCGTCACCCTGGCCGCGCTTGGCGTCTACGTGCTCGCCGCAGCGCTATGGGGCGTGTGGCACGGCGGCGTTCCGCATGCCGAAGTCATGGGCGTCGTGGGGATTGTCGCGCTGGCGGCGAACGCCGCCGTCGCGCTGATGCTCTATCGCTGGCGCACGGGTGACGCGAACATGCGATCTGTCTGGATCTGCTCGCGCAATGACGCGATCGGCAACGTGGCCGTGGTTCTTGCGGCAGCGGGCGTCTTCGGCACAGGAACGGCGTGGCCGGATCTGATCGTCGCTGCCGCCATGGCGCTGCTCGGCATCTCGGGCGGTGTCCAGATCATCGCGCAGGCGCGAAGCGAGATGGTCTCGACGCGGCAGGATTACAGTCCGGCACTGGGGTGATAGGAGGAAAGCGATGCGTGGACTGCTGCCCTTCATTGCTTGCCTGATGCTGGTGCTCACCGGCTGGGGCAGCATGGCGCACGCCGCAGAGATGTCCGGTGGCAGCGTCGCAGGCATCGAGTTTTCGGTGCACGCTCCGGGTGACGGGGACGAGGTACCGGCTGACGGTGACAGCGCGCTGCCCCATCATCACGGAACCTGCCACGGCCACGACGTGGGTACGCCCGCGGCCATGAACGGAGAAGCAGCAGGCTTCGCCGACATGGGGGTCCGCCCCTACCTGGTCACAAACGTGCTGGCCGGCGTGCAAGGCCGCGTGCTGCCGAGACCGCCCCGAGCCTGACTGTACCCGTTCGCCGACGAACCGTCGGCACCAGGAACTCCGTCAGGAACACATTACCATGAAGACATTGCTCGCGGCCCTCATGGCCGCGGCGTCCTGTGCCACCATGGCGCAGGCGCAGACCGGGGAGCAGGCGACAGAGCCAGCCGCGGTCTTCACTCTCGACCAAGCGATCCAGGCCGCTGGGGGCACCGCGCCCGCGACTGAAGCCGCCGCCTCCGCCGTCGAGGCGGCGCGTGCGGGCCGGACGGTCGCCAACCTTCGCCCGAATCCAATCGTTCAAGGGCAGGTCGAGAACGTCATCGGCACCGGGCCGTACAGCGGCCTTCGCAGTGCAGAGACCACCGTCGGTGTCGCGATACCGATCGAGCTCGGCGGCAAGCGCGGTGCCCGCGTCGCGGTCGCCGATGCCCAGATTACCCGAGCTGAACTGCAGGCGGCGATCACCGCAGCAGACGTCCGCGTCCGGGTCACCCAGCTTTACGTAGAGGCCATTGCGGCCGAACGGCGCCTGGTCACCGCACGTGATCAAGTCCGCATCGCAGGAGAGGCCCACCGAGCGGCGTCGGTGCGGGTACAGGCTGGACGCGCCTCTCCGCTCGAGCAGCAGCGCGCCGGCGTGGCACGGGTCAACGCTGAAGCGAACCTCGAACGCGCTGCCCGGCTCGCCGATGCCGCGCGCATCAACCTCGCCCGGCGGATTCGCCGGTCCGTCAACGGAATGCTGGACATTGGCCTTCTCGACCGGCTCCCTGCTCCCGTGGCCGGCCCCGACCTGCCCGCCCGAGCTACAGGCACTCTCGCCATGGCGGCTGCGGACGCCGACCTTGCGATCGCCGACGCCGGCGTACGCCTCGCCCGCGCTAACCGGGTGCCAGACCTCAATGTTGGGCCGGCGCTGCGCCGGCTCGAGGCGACCAATGACACCGCGGCGGTCTTCAGCGTCTCGATCCCGATCCCGTTGTTCAACAACGGGCGGGCGGCGATCGCCCAGGCGCGAGCACAGCGCACGCAGGCCGACGCAATCCGCCGAGTGACCGCGCTCGATGTCGAGCAGGCGATCACGGACGCGCAGACCGAGGCTGCCAACGCCGCAACGACGGCCCGCGCCGCAGCAGGCCCGGCTCTCGACGCGGCCCAGGAAGCGGCGCGGATCGCCCGCATCGGCTATCGCGAGGGCAAGTTCGGCCAGCTCGACTTGCTCGATGCCGAACGCACGCTCGCCGAGACCCGCCTAGCGGCCATCGAAGCGCTCGCCAGCTACCAGAACGCACGCGCACGGCTGGAGCGGCTAACCGCTCCCGCGCCAACCATCGGGAACGATCGCTGATGCGCAACATCCATATCGCGAGCACCATTTCGCTCGCGCTCATGCTGGCTGCCTGCGGCTCCGGCAACGAAGCCGACAATCGAGCGCCTGCAAGCGAAGGTGCCGCCGTAAAGGCTGCCGGGCATGCTGACGAGGGGGCGGTGACGCTTTCCCAGCAGCAGATCGCGGACGCGGGCATCGAGGTCACGCGCCCGACCGTCGGCGGCGTCGCAGGCGCGATCGAGATCAGCGCCACGGTGGAAGGCGACCCGCAGGGCGTTCAGGTCGTCTCGGCGGCAATCGGCGGCCGCGTGGTGTCGCTCACCCGCAACCTCGGTCAGCCGGTCGGACGCGGCGACACGATCGCCATCATCGAGAGCCGCGAAGCTGCCTCGCTAAGGGCTGAGATCGAGGCCGCGCAGGCCCGTGCAGCGCTCGCACAGTCCAATCTGCGGCGCGAACAGCGTCTGTTCGCCGAGCGAGTCTCACCGGAGCAGGACCTGGTCGCAGCGCGCACCGCCGCGACCGAGGCCAACATCTCGCTCCGGCTCGCGCGTCAGCAGCTGTCGGCCACCGGCGGCAGCGGGGGCGCATTCAACCGGATCGCGGTGCGCTCGCCGATTGCCGGCCAGGTTATCGCCCGGTCCGCCACACTCGGCCAGACCGTGGCCGCAGATGCCGAGTTGTTTCGCGTCGCTAACCTGTCGAAGGCAACGATCACCATGTCGCTGATTCCGGCAGACGCAGGTCGCATCCGTCCCGGCGCGCGCGTCGAGGTCACGGCTCCAGGCAGACGGCAGGAAGCGCGGGTCACCTTCGTGTCGCCCGTGCTGGACGAGACGACCCGGCTCGTGCCGGTGATCGCCGGCATCGACAACGCCTCGGGCACGTGGCGCGTGGGCGAGACAGTGAACGCCTCGATCCTGGTGCCGGCAAGTGGCGACCGGACGGTCGCCGTGCCATCGGCCGCCGTGCAGATGATCGAGGACAGGCCGCATGTGTTCGTGCGCACCAGCGCGGGCTTCCAGGCGAAACCGGTCACGCTCGGTCGCACCAATGGCGGTGTCGTCACTGTGACGTTGGGCCTCACCGGCGACGAGCGTATCGCGTCGACCAACTCGTTCATCCTGAAGGCGGAGCTCGGCAAGGGCTCGGCCGAGCACGAGGACTAAGCCCGTGATCTCCCGCATCGTCACCTTTGCGGTGGAGCGGCGCTGGCTCGTGCTGCTCGTCACCCTCGTCGCGGCGCTCGCCGGCGTGCTGGCCCTCCAGCGCCTGCCCATCGACGCCGTACCCGACATCACCAACAACCAGGTCCAGATCAACGTCGTCGCGCCGGCGCTGTCGCCCGATCAGGTCGAGAAGCAGGTCGCCTTCACGCTCGAGACTTCGCTCGCCGGCATCCCGGGCCTCGAATACACCCGCTCGCTCAGCCGCAACGGTTTCGCGCAAGTCACCGCCGTCTTCGACGATGGCACCGACATCTACTTCGCGAGGGCACAAGTGACCGAGCGCCTGCGCACGGCCGAAGAGGACCTGCCTCACGGGGTGAACCCCGAGATGGGTCCGATCGCCACGGGGCTCGGCGACATCTTCATGTGGACCGTCGAGATGCGCGAGCTCGACCAGGTGAATCATCGCAACGGCGAGCCGGGCCTTCAGAAGGACGGCAGCTACATCACGCCGGAGGGCGACCACCTCGTCAGCGCCGCGGACAAGGCGACATACCTGCGCACGGTGCAGGACTGGATCGTGACGCCCCAGCTGAAGGGCACACCCGGCCTCGCCGGAGTCGACAGCCTCGGCGGCTACACCAAGGAATATCTGGTCGTTCCCGACGTTCAGCGGATGGCCGCGATGCGGATCACGCTGCAGGATCTCGCCACCGCGCTCGAGCGCAACAACACCAGTGCCGGCGCCGGGATCGTCAACCGGAACGGCGAGGGTCTCGCGGTCCGTGCCGACGGGCGCGTCCGGAATGTCGACGAGCTGGCGCGCACTGTCGTCGCCACCCGCGAGGGCGTGCCGATCGTGCTGAACCAGATCGCGACCGTGCGAACCGGTCAGGGCCTGCGCATGGGCTCGGCGTCGGAGAACGGTCGCGAGGTTGTCGTCGGCACCGCGGTCATGCGGATCGGCGAAAACAGCCGGACGGTGTCGACTGGCGTGGCAGAGCGGCTGAAGCAGATCGGCCCGTCGCTGCCGATCGACGTGATCGTCAAGCCGGTGCTCAACCGCACCGACCTGGTGAACTCCACCATTGCCACGGTGGCCCGCAACCTCACCGAAGGCGCGCTCCTCGTCATCGTGGTGCTGTTCCTGCTGCTGGGCAACTTTCGCGCGGCGCTGATCGCCGCGCTGGTGATCCCGATCACTATGCTGCTCACCGCCACCGGCATGCTGCGCGCCGGGGCGTCCGCCAACCTGATGAGCCTGGGCGCGCTCGACTTCGGCCTGATCGTCGACGGCGCCGTCATCATCGTCGAGAATTCGCTCCGGCGGCTTGGCGAGGCGCAGCACGGACGTGAGGGCGTGCTCACGCTGCGCGAGCGACTGGACATCGTGGCCGCCTCGGCGCGCGAGATGATCCGTCCGTCCGTCTACGGCCAGGCGATCATCATCCTGGTCTACGCCCCGCTGCTCACCTTCAACGGCGTTGAAGGCAAGATGTTCGAGCCGATGGCGGTCACCGTCATCATCGCGTTGGTCTTCGCCTTCATCCTGTCGCTCACATTCGTACCCGCGGCGATCGCTATCTGGCTGTCCAAGCGGGTGGAGGAGAGGGAAAGCCGCATCGTCAGCTGGCTGCGCCGGCGTTACGAGCCCGGGCTCGACCGCGCTATGCGTCGGCCGAGCGCGACCGTTGGTATAGCCATCGGTGCCCTCGCTCTCGCAGGGGCCGCCTTCACGACGCTCGGCCAGGAATTCCTACCGCAGCTCGACGAGGGCAACCTGCTCGTCCAGGCGATCCGGGTGCCCGGCACATCGGTCGACCAGAGCCAGACGATGCAGTTCCAGGTCGAAAAGGCGATCGCGCGCGAGCCTGAGGTGGCCTTCGCCTTCTCGCGGACGGGCACGTCCGAGATCGCATCGGATCCGATGCCGGCCAACATCACCGACACGTTCGTCATCCTGAAGCCACGAGACCAGTGGCCCGACCCCGGTCTCGACAAGGGCGAGCTGATCGAGCGGATGGAAGGGCGGCTCTCCAGGCTGCCGGGCAATGCGTACGAGATCACGCAGCCGATCCAGATGCGCTTCAACGAGCTTATCGCCGGCGTGCGTGGCGACATCGCGGTCAAGGTCTTCGGCGACGACTTCACCCAGATGAACGCGGCAGCCGAGGACATCGCCGACGTGCTGCGGCGGACGAGCGGTGCTGTCGATGTGCGGGTGGAGCAGACCGAGGGGCTGCCGATGCTCGACATCCGCCCGAACCGCGTCGCCATGTCGCGCGTCGGCGTCACTGCCGGTGACGTGCAGGACGTGGTCGCCGCGGCCGTGGGGGGTCGTCAGGCGGGCATGATCTTCGAGGGCGACCGGCGCTTTCCCGTCACGATCAGACTGGCAGAGGCGCAGCGGTCGGACCTGACCACGATCGCGCAGGTTCCTGTCCCGCTACCGACCGGCGGCTTCGTCCCTCTGTCCACCGTTGCTGACATCGCCGTGGTGAACGGGCCGAACCAGATCAGCCGCGAGAACGGCAAGCGGCGCGTCGTCGTGCAGGCGAACGTGCGTGATCGCGACGTTGCCGGCGTGGTGGCGGATGCACAGGCGTCGATCGCGTCCGGCGTGAAGCTGCCGCCTGGCACCTATCTGGAATGGGGCGGCCAGTTCGAGAACCTGGCATCCGCCCGCGACCGGCTCGCCGTCGTGATCCCGATCTGCTTCGCCGTCATCATGCTGCTGCTCTACGGCGCGCTCGGCTCCGTCCGGGATGCGGCACTGGTGTTCACCGGCGTGCCCCTGGCGCTGGTCGGTGGGGTGCTCGCACTGTTCCTGCGCGGCATGCCCTTCTCAATCTCGGCGGCGGTCGGCTTCATCGCGCTATCCGGCATTGCGGTGCTCAACGGACTGGTGATGGTCTCGTCCATCCACGACCTGATGGCGCAGGGCATGGACCGAACCCGTGCCGCTCACGAGGGTGCGCTTGCCCGCCTGCGTCCGGTCGTGATGACAGCGCTGGTGGCGAGCCTCGGCTTCGTGCCCATGGCGCTCGGGCACGGTGCTGGCGCCGAGGTGCAGAAGCCGCTGGCGACGGTCGTCATCGGCGGCCTGATCTCGGCGACGCTGCTCACGCTGTTCGTGCTGCCGACGCTCTACGCCCGTTTCGGGCAGCGGCTGAAGGCTGTCGAGGACGGGCCGGAGATCAGCCGGGCGACCGCGTGAAAAACCGCAAGCCGCCGGTCGGCAATGTCCCCACTTAGGCATCCAGCACTCTCAATCGGTCTAACTGGCTATGACCGCTTTGGGCGAAAGCGGTCAACCGCGCTATCCGCCTTCGATGACGGCTTTGTCCCCGACGCCCGTGTCCGGCTCTCTAGCGGAAACGGGCGGGAGTGAGTTCAGATCTCGGTGTTTTCTGCAAGGGCAAGCGCGTCCTCTACGTCGATTCCGAGATAGCGTACCGTATTCTCGATCTTGCTATGGCCGAGAAGGATTTGGACGGCCCGCAAATTCCCCGTCGCCCTGTAGATGATCGATGCCTTCGTTCGCCGTAGCGAGTGGGTGCCATACTCGCTTCGCATCAGCCCGACCCCTGTCACCCATTCGTCGACAAGCCGAGCGTACTGCCGTGTGCTCAGGTGCCCATTGTGATCGACCCGGCTCGGGAACACATAATCATCCACCGTGCCGCCCCGGCGTTCGAGCCATGCCAGCAGGCTCCCCCGAGCATCTGGCAGCAGCTCGAACTGAACAGGCCGGCCTGTCTTCTGCTGCATTACAATTGCACGTGTTCGGATCTGCCCGCCGCTGACAAGGTCGCCGATCTTCATCTGCACCAAGTCGCAGCCTCGGAGTTTGCTGTCGATCGCCAGATCGAACAACGCCCGATCTCGCCACCGGCGGCGCTGATTGAGGTAGAACCGGATCTCCCATATTTGCTTCGGTTTCAGCGCACGCTTCGCGCCGACGGTTTTTCCGGCATTCCAGACTTGACGCTTGGTGGCGGTGGGTGCGGTTTCAGACATCTCCATGGTCGTTCTCCAATGGCCAGAGCGGCAATCGGAAAACGCTTCGGGTATGACGGTCTGGTATTCCCAAGGGGCCTATGCCGACCAAAATGCGTCGTTCCCCGGTCGGGCCTCCAACGGCAACTTCTGCCGGAACCTGCCGTTCGGCCGGCGCTCAACCGTCTGGCAGCAACGCGCCTAACATCGGCGTTCAGCCTATTCAGCACCGCGCCTGAAAACCGCCGTTCATTGATGTGAATGCGCAAGATCGGATGGGCGGATAGTGACCTGTCTGCTTTCGGGTGGCCAACCGCGTTAAGCTGCCGTTCGTTCAGGCGACGCGGCAGAAGTCCTCGAGCGCCCGTGAATGGCCTAAACCGGTAAGATACGTGCCGAACGCGTCCAGGAAGAGGCGGAGCTTGGCTGGTTGGTAGCGTCGGCTCGCTAGAACGGCCCAGATGCCCTGATCGGCTAACTTTCCGTCGGCCAGAACGATGGGCGTGAGCCGGCCGTCCGCCACTTCTTCGCGCACGTTCCATTCGGAAAGCCCAACGATCCCTAGTCCCGATATGCTCGCTTGGTGAAGGGCGTCGACGCTGTCCGCCACAAAGCGACCCTTGATGGCCTGCCGTACCGGCCGCCCATTGCTGTCAAATGACCAATGCGAAGTGGCTGGCGTCGACAAGCATTCGTGGTGTTGCAAATCCTTCAACGACGTCGGTGTGCCGTGCGCAGCAAGATAGGCTGGTGCGGCGTAGAGCCCCCTTGGATTATCCGCAAGCCGCCGTGCGACTAGCCCGTTGTCTCGCAGCTCTCCGAGCCGCAGCGCCACGTCGATCCCCTGTCCGGCGATATCAACGAACGCATCGCTCAGCCGTAACTCGACGCGCAGGCGCGGGTGCATGCCAAGGAACGGTGCCAGCATCGGCGTCACTACCTTGCGGCCGAACGGCACCGAGGCGGCGATCCGAAGCACGCCGGACGCCCCGGCACTGTCGGGGGCTGCCGCCGCACGCCCTTCGTCGGCATGATCCAGCATTGCTTCGGCGTGCGGCAGAAAGGCTTCTCCCTCGGGAGTCAGCGACAGGGACCGGGTTGTACGATTGACCAAGCGAACGCCCAATTCCTGCTCGAGCGCGGCGAGCCTGCGTGACGCCACAACTGGGGTCAGGCCTAACTGCCGCCCGGCAGCGGAAAGGCTGCCTTGCTGGATCGCGTGGACAAGTACGGTGACATCGGCGATTTCGATCATATCACCTGATGATAAGCCGGCTTTGCAGTTTGCGCCACTTATCCCGCCAGACGAAAAGGTTCAACTTTGGACCGACATGGGATTGAAGCAGGAGGTACGCGTGGAACAAAGGGCAAAACGCGCTGGTGCATCACCGCATGCCTGGACGGGGCAGGGGCTCACCCTTGCGATGGCCGGTGCCGCTGGTGTTGGTGTAGCCAATATCTACTACAACCAGCCGATGCTCGGCATGATGCAAGCCGATCTGCCGGGGCCGCTCACCACGCTGGTGCCCACCGCCACTCAGCTGGGCTATGCGGCGGGGTTGTTCCTGCTGGTGCCGCTTGGCGATCTGGTGGAGCGCCGACGCCTTATTCTAATCCAGTTCTGGGCTCTCGCCGCTGCTCTTGCGCTCGCCGCGGTGGCACCCGGCCCAGCGCTGGTGCTCGCCGCCTCGCTGCTGGTCGGCGTGTTGTCCACCGTTGCGCAGCAGATCGTCCCTTTCGCGGCCCACCTAGCATCGCCCGAGCGGCGCGGTGCCACGGTCGGCACGGTCATGGCCGGGCTGTTATGCGGCATCTTGCTCAGCCGCACGCTGGCCGGCTTCGTCGGAGCGAATGCCGGCTGGCGTGCGATGTTCTGGCTTGGCGTTCCGATGGCACTTGGCGCCGGCGCGGTGATGGCAGCGCGCCTGCCCCACAGCCGGCCTGACAGCAGCATGCGCTACGGCGCGCTGATCCGGTCGCTGGCCGCGCTCTGGCGGGAGTTCGCCTCGCTCCGCAAGGCGGCGATCACGCAGGCATTGTTGTTCGGCGCCTTTAGCGTCTTCTGGACGATCCTGGCGTTGCGCCTGCAGCAGCCGGGGTTCGGACTGGGGGCGGAGGCGGCTGGGCTGTTTGGGATCGTCGGGGCGGTCGGCGTGCTCGGGGCGCCGATTGCCGGGCGCGTCGCCGATCGCCGCGGTCCGCATCTGGTGATCCTGCTCGGTGCGGTGCTGACGCTTGCCAGCTGGACGATCTTTGGCCTGTGGGGGGCGCTGACCGGGCTCATCGTGGGGGTGGTCCTACTCGACTTCGGCGTCCAGAGCGCGCTCGTCTCTAACCAGCACATCGTTTACGCGCTGCGACCCGAGGCACGGGCGCGGCTCAACACTATCTTCATGGGCGCCATGTTCCTCGGCGGGGCAGCGGGGTCCGCCGGGGCGACCTGGGCGTGGAGCACAAGCGGCTGGACTGCGGTGTCGATCCTTGGCGCTGCCTTGTCGGCAGCGGCGGTGGCGGTGCAGCTTGCCGGCGCCAGCCGCTCGACGTGATCGGCCGAATGGGCACGATGCTATTGCGCCTGTCCGCAGCGCGGCTAGGCAGCGGCGCGACGCAGCGTTGAGGGAATTAGACACAGCAATGGCAGGGACGCGGTATCGGTTCGGCCCCTTCGTGCTCGAGCTTCCTCAACTCACCCTCGCGCGTGACGGGGTGCCGGTGAAACTGGGCACCCGCGCGCTCAACCTGCTTGCTGTGCTTGCGGAAGCCGAAGGGGCGCTGGTCCCGCGCGACGTCCTGATCGAGCGGGTCTGGCCCCGGCAAGCGATCGATGACAGTGCCATCCGCGTGCATCTCTCGGCAGCGCGCAAGGCGCTGGGACAGGATGGGGGCGAGCCGCTGATCGTGGCGGAGGCGGGGCGCGGGTATCGCCTCACCGTGCCGGTTTCGCGTGAAGACTTGGCGATGCCGCCTCTCGCTGACCCTGCTCGCGCCAGACTGCCCTCGCGTGTCGGTGCCATTCTCGGCCGCGAGCCGGTGATCGCCGCGCTCGCCGAGGAAGTGACCGCGCGCCGCTTCATCTCGTTGGTGGGGCCGGGCGGCATCGGCAAGACGACCGCGGCGCTGGCGATCGGGCAGCGGGTCGCTGACCAAGGTGCGATGGACGCTTGGTTCGTCGATTTGGCGCCGGTCAGCGAGGGGGCTACCGTCGGCGTGACGCTGGGGACCGCGCTAGGGCTGTCGGGCGCCGGCACCGATCTGGTCGGGCGTGTCGCCGCCCGCTTTGGCGACCGGCCCGGGCTAATCCTGCTCGACAATTGCGAGCATGTCGTGGACGCCGCCGCCGCGCTTGCCGAGGCGCTGCTTCAGGGCGCGCCCAGGCTGCTGCTGCTCGCCACCAGTCGCGAACCTTTGCGCGCCGAAGGCGAATGGGTGCACCGGTTGGCCGCGCTCGAGGTGCCGGGCGACGCGGATCGTAACAGCCTCGAGCAAGCGGCATCCTGCGCAGCCACTGCCTTGTTCACGGATCGAGCCCGTGCCGTAAACGCCGACTTCCGGCTCGATGAAGGCAATTTGCCCGCCGTCGTGGAGATCTGCCAGCGGCTGGACGGCATACCGCTCGCGATCGAACTCGCCGCCGCGCGCAGCGACACCATGACCCCGCAGGCGATCGCGGTAGGACTGGACGACCGCTTCGTCCTGCTGAACCGTGGCCGGCGAACCGCGGTACCGCGCCACCGCACGCTGCGCGGCGCATTGGACTGGAGCTACGATCTGCTCGATGCGCCGGTGCGCGCGCTGCTCGACCGGCTGTCGCTGTTCCGCGGTAGCTTTGCGGCGGACGCGGCCGCAGCGCTGGCCACTGGCATTCCGCCATCTAATCGCGGAGCGCAGGACCTGCTCGACGAACTGGTTGCCAAGTCGATGGTGGTCGCGACGCCCGCCGCGGGGGGCGGACGCTTCCGACTGCTGGATACTACCCGCCATTACGGCCTCGCGCGGCTCGATGCCGCCGGTTTCGATGAAGGCGCGCGGCGGGATCACGCCCGCTATCTGCTCGATCGGCTGGCGGGCAGCGCGGCAGCCTGGGAGGGCAAGGCCCTGCGCGAATGGCTAGCGGACTATAGCGCGCAGATCGATGACGTGCGCAGCGCCATCCTGTGGGCGAGCGGTGCCGCGGGGGGCACGGGCGATCCGCACCTCGCCGCTGAGCTGGTGATCGCCGCGGCGCCCTTGTGGTTCCACCTGTCACTGCCCGGTGAATTTCTCCGCCATGCCGAGGCGGCGATCGCTCGGATGGAGGCCGCCGCCGTCGATCCCGCCCGTCAGGTCGAGCTCTTGTCCGCATACGGCCACGCGCTCTGGCATATCCAGGGGCCAGTGCCCGCCATGGTCGATGCCTTCGCGCGGGCGCTGGATCTCGCCCGAAGCGTCGGGTCCGCGCCGCTGGCGCTGCGCGCGCTATGGGGTGTCTGGGCGCAGCGCATCCTCGCCGGGGACTATGCCGATAGCCTCAGGCTCGCCCGACAGTTCGATGAGGAGGTCGGTTCGCAGGGCATGCTGGCAGACCAGCTGACCGGCGCGCACATGCTCGCGCTATCGCATCATTTCTCCGGCAATCATGCGGAAGCCAGCGCAATGCTGGAAAAGGTGATTGCCGGCGATGCCGCGCCCGAGCGCGCCAACCACGCCAATCACGCCCAGGTCGACGGCAAGATCGCGGTCATGAGCCTGTTGATGCGGTTGCTCTGGGTACGCGGCGATCTCGTGGGCGCGCTTGCGATCGCCCGTGACTGCGCCGTGGATGCAGTGCGCATCGATCACGCTTTGTCGCTCTGCTATGGTCTCGCCATCGGCTGCATCCCGGTTGCCATCGCTGCCGGTGAACCGGCGCTGGCCGAGGCGTGGATCGCCGCCTTGCGGGTGCGCACAGAGCGGCACGGCCTCGATCACTGGCACCGCTTCGTGCTCGGCTATTCCCGCGCGCTTGCGGGGGACGACACACCGGTGGAGGGCATGAGCGCCATGCAGGCCGAGATGTTCGCCGTCGCGCGCGATGCCGATGCCCGAGTGCCGTGGCGGCGCGAAGTCGCTTAACGTCTCTTCACGACGCTTCACTCGCGAGCCCATCAGGGGAGCGGCATAACTCTCCTTGCCAAGCCGGCGGACGCCCGGCGCCAAGGTCAAGGATTACGCCGTGCCCCAGCTCAATTCCCTGCCGATCGCCACCCGCAGCGCCGCCGCGCTGGTGGAGCCGGCGTCGGCCCTTGCGGTGCTCGATCCCGTCGTCCGTTCCTTCCTGGATCGCTGGGAAGAGCGGCCTGCCGGACTTCTGGACGCCGAAGCGGCCGTGGCCGGGGTCACGCGACTGGCGCCGGATAGCGTACTGGTACGACCAGCCGATGCAACTGGGCCGCTGCCCGTCTTCCTCTACCTAGCCGGAACGTCGGAGCATGCCGGCTTGCGAACGGCGGCGTTGCAGACGCTTGCGGCGCAAGCAGGAATTGCCGTGCTGGAAATTGTCGCGCCTTTCGATGCGACGGCAACAGCCTTGCGGGTCACGATCGATGACCGGACCGCGGCGGTGTCCGACTTGATGGGGCGCTCCGATTGTCTCGCGATCGGCGGCGATGGGCTTGGTGCGGCGCTGGCGCTCAACCTCGCGATGCATGGCGGCGAATACCGGCTGCTGGTGATGGCCACGCCTGTACTCGGCCAGCCGGTTGGAAGCAGGGCGGACGCGTGGATGCCGCGCCGCCGTGCGGCAGCGCTGGCAGCAGCGTTGGGGACGATCAAGCCCGCGCGTATACCGGCCGGTTCGGCGATCCTTCCGCCGATGCTGATGCTGACGGCGGAGGCCGATCCGTTCCGCGACACTGCGGAGGCACTGGCGCACACGCTGATCCGCCAGGATGTCGAGGTCTCGGCCGTCCGGTTCCTCGGTACCATTCACGACTTCACCTGGCTCCCGCCGCTCAGCGACGCGTCCGCGTCGATGGAGGCCTGCCAGCTGATCGCGGGGGCGCTGCGCCAGCGCCTCCACGCACCTGCCTGCCGAGAGGCGGGCTAACACCGCGCCGCGTCCGACGCGGCAGCACTGTTCAACTCTATCGAACGAACGAGACGATTTTATCCGGATAACCCGGGTGAACGGACGTGCCTATCGTCCACGCAATCGCTGCCCACGATCAACACCAAGAAGGGAAAATAACCATGACTACCGCCACTGCCACCGCCGGTTCGACCCTCCTCACGCCGACCGATCACACTTTGATCCTGATCGACTTCCAGTCGCAGATGGCCTTCGCCACCAAGTCGATCGCGCCCGAGCTGCTCCGCAACAACGCCGCGCTCGTGTCGCAGGCGGCGGCCGGCTTCGGCGTCTCCACCATCCTCACCACTGTCGCGGAGAAGAGCTTCTCCGGCCCGATGTTCGACGAGATCAACGCGCCCTTCCCGGGGCAGAAGCTGCTCGACCGCACCAGCATGAACACCTGGGAAGACGAAGCCGTCATCGAGGAGGTCAATCGCATCGGAAAGGGCCGCATCGTCCTCGCCGGGCTTTGGACCAGCGTCTGCATCGTCGGTCCCGCGCTCTCCGCGCTCGACCAGGGCTTCGAAGTCTATGTCATCACCGACGCCAGCGGCGACATCTCGCCGGAAGCGCATGAGCGCGCCGTCGAGCGCATGGTCCAGGCCGGCGCCCGCCCGATCACCGCGCTTCAGTATCTGCTCGAGCTCCAGCGCGATTGGGCACGTGGCGAGACCTACGACATGACCACCGGCATCGCCCGCAAGTGGGGCGGCGCCTACGGCCTAGGCATCACCTACGCCAAGACGATGTTCAACGCCTCCGAAGGCGCGCATTGATCGTTACGCGGCCGACTCGACCGCGGGTCGGCCGTTCCTTTCGACACCATTGAAAAGGACATTCTGATGAGCACGATCACCGCGCAGGACGGCACCGAAATCTTCTTCAAGGACTGGGGTCCCAAGGACGCACAGCCGATCATGTTCCACCACGGCTGGCCGCTGTCGTCCGACGACTGGGACGCGCAGATGCTGTTCTTCCTCGAACAGGGCTTCCGCGTCGTCGCGCACGATCGCCGCGGGCACGGCCGCTCGGCACAGGTCGATCACGGCCATGACATGGCGACCTATGCCGCCGACGCCGCCGCGGTCGCCGAGCACCTCGATCTGCGCAACGCCATCCACATCGGCCACTCCACCGGTGGCGGCGAGGTGGCGGCCTATGTCGCCCGCCACGGCATCCCCGAGGGCCGCGTTGCCAAGGCGGTGCTGGTCAGCGCGGTGCCGCCGATCATGGCGAAGACCGATCGTTACGCCGGCGGCCTGCCAATCGAGGTGTTCGACGGCTTCCGCTCGGCACTTGCTGCGAACCGCGCGCAATTCTTCCACGATGTCGCGGCCGGCCCGTTCTACGGCTTCAACCGTGAAGGCGCCGACGTGAAGTCGGCGGTGGTCGAAAATTGGTGGCGTCAGGGCATGATGGGCAGCGCTCTCGCCCATTATCAGGGCATCAAGGCCTTCTCGGAGACCGACCAGACCGACGATCTCAAGGCGCTCACCGTGCCGACGCTCGTCCTCCACGGCGATGATGATCAGGTCGTGCCGTATCAGAACGCCGGCGTCCTCTCGGCCGACATCGCGCCCAACGCGACGCTGAAGATCTATCCCGGCTTCTCGCACGGCATGCTGACGGTGAACGCGGACGTGCTGAACGCCGACCTGCTCGCCTTCATACGCGGCTGAGAAGAGGGGAACGGCGCCATGAAGCCTTACATCCTTTCGCTTGGCGCCGGGCTGCTGATCGGCGTTATCTACACCCTGATCGACGTCCGTTCCCCCGCGCCGCCAGTCGTCGCGCTGATCGGGCTCGCCGGCATCCTCGCCGGCGAGCAGATCGTGCCGCTCGCACGGCGCCTCATCGATACTCCCGCGATCACCCGGCCGGAGCCACGACCATGACCGATCTCACCCGCCGCGGCCTCCTGGCCGGCGCCGCCGGCACCGCCCTGATTTCAGCCACCGAAAGCCTTGCCATGTCGCAGCAGCCAGACCTCATCATCACCAACGCCAAGGTGACGACGCTCGATCGATCGAACCCGGTCGCCCAGGCAGTCGCAATCCGCGACGGCAAGTTCCTCAGCGTCGGCAGCGAGGCCGAGGTGCGCGCAGCCACCCGCGGCACGCCGCAGGTGATCGACGCCAGGGGCCGCCGCCTGATCCCCGGCCTGATCGACAGCCACATCCACGTCATTCGCGGCGGGCTGAACTATAACATGGAGCTGCGCTGGGAGGGCGTACCCTCGCTCGCCGACGCCATGGCAATGTTGAAGCGTCAGGCGGAGAACACGCCGCCCCCGCAATGGGTGCGCGTCGTCGGCGGCTTCACCGAGCATCAGTTCGCCGAAAAGCGCCTGCCGACGATCGAGGAGATCAACGCCGCCGCGCCCGACACGCCGGTGTTCATCCTCCACCTCTACGATCGCGCTTTGCTCAACGCCGCCGCGCTGCGTGCGGTGGGCTATACCAGGGACACGCCCAACCCGCCGGGCGGCGAGATCGTGCGCGATGCGGCGGGCAATCCGACCGGGCTGCTGCTCGCCCAGCCCAACGCGACGATCCTCTACGCGACGCTCGCCAAGGGGCCAAAGCTGCCGGAGGAGTACCAGCTCAACTCGACCCGCCACTTCATGCGCGAGCTGAACTCGCTCGGCGTTACCAGCGTTATCGACGCCGGCGGTGGCTATCAGAACTACCCCGACGATTATCAGATCATCGAGAAGCTGCACGCGGACGATCAGCTGACGGTGCGCATCGCGTACAATCTGTTCACGCAGAAGCCCAAGGAGGAACTCAAGGACTTCGCCACTTGGTCGACCAAGGTGAAGCCGGGCGACGGCGACGACACCTACCGCCACAATGGCGCGGGCGAGATGCTCGTCTATTCCGCCGCCGACTTCGAGGATTTCCGCGTCGAGCGTCCCGACATGCCGCCGTCGATGGAGGGCGATCTCGAACCCGTCATCCGTCTGCTCGCCGAGCGCCGCTGGCCGTGGCGCCTCCACGCCACTTACGACCAGACGATCGGCCGCGCGCTCGACGTGTTCGAGAAGGTCAATCGCGACATTCCGCTCCAGGGCCTCAACTGGTTCTTCGACCATGCCGAGACGATCAGCCATCGCAACATCGACCGCATCGCCGCGCTCGGCGGCGGCATCGCCGTGCAGCACCGCATGGCGTTCCAGGGCGAGTACTTCGTCGAGCGCTACGGCGCCAAGGCGGCCGAGGCGACGCCGCCGATCCGCCGCATGATGGAGGCCGGCGTGCCGGTCGGCGCCGGCACCGACGCCACCCGCGTGGCGAGCTACAATCCCTGGGTCTCGCTGTCGTGGCTGGTCACCGGCAAGACCGTCGGCGGTCTGTCGCTTTATCCGGTGCGCAACCGTATAGACCGCGAGACCGCGCTGCGCCTCTGGACCGAGCGCAACACCTGGTTCTCCAACGAGGTTGGCAAGAAGGGCCAGATCAAGGCCGGCCAGCTCGCCGATCTCGCCTTGCTCTCGGACGACTATTTCGGCGTTGCGGAAGGCGACATCGCCCACCTGCGATCCGTCCTCACTGTCCTCGGCGGCAAGGTGGTGCATGGCGAAGGCGATTACAGCGCCATCGCCCCGGCGCTGCCCAGGCCGATGCCTGACTGGTCGCCCGTTGCCACGTTCGACGGCTATTATCGTGAGCCGCAAACCGCGCAGAAGCTCGCCTCCGCCTGCGGCTGCGCCACGGCCTGCAACGTCCACGGCCACGATCATGCCGCGGCGCTGGGCGCCAACGTCCCCGCCGCCGACGTCCAGAGCTTCTGGGGCGCGTTCGGCTGCGGCTGCTGGGCGGTCTGAGCCATGACGACCGACCCTTTCGCCCCCGTGCTGCGCGACCAGCGGTTCGCCATCGCCGCCGCCACGTTGCTGACCCTGCCTTACTGGACCAGCGGCTTGGCCAAGCTGGTCGACCTCTCCGGTGCGCTGGCGGAGGCCGAGCATTTCGGCCTGCACCCCGCCGCGGCGATCGTCGCGCTGACGATCCTGGTGCAGGTCGGCGGGGCGCTGCTGGTGATCGCCGGGAGGCTCGCCTGGCTCGGCGCCGGCGCGCTTGGCGTCTTCACCACAATCGCCACGCTGATCGCCCACCCGTTCTGGACCGTCGCCGATCCCATGGCGCGCTTCCATGAACGCAATAGCTTCCTTGAACATGCCGGGCTGATCGGCGGGCTGATGCTCGCGGCGATCGTGCGGGAGAAGACACGATGACCGACCAGATCGAGAAGCCGCTCTCCAGCCCCGTCTTCCGCGCACTGTGGATCGCCACGATTGTCTCCAACGTCGGCACTTGGATGCACGATGTCGGCGCCGGCTGGCTGATGACCTCGCTGTCCGCCAACCCGCTGATGGTGGCGCTGGTGCAGGCCGCGACCACCTTGCCGATGTTCCTCCTCGCGCTGCCCGCCGGCGCGCTCGCCGACATCGTCGATCGGCGCAAGCTGCTGATCGGCGCGCAATTATTTGGCCTTGTCGCTACTGCCTTGCTCGCCCTTGCCACCCTCGGCGGCCTGACCACCGCGCCGCTGCTGCTGGCGCTCACCGCCGCGATTGCCGTCGGCGCGGCACTGTCTGCGCCGACTTTCCAGGCGATCGTCCCCGAGCTGGTGCCGGGCAAGGCGCTGCAACAGGCGGTCGCGCTCAACAGCCTGGGCGTCAACATCGCCCGCGCGATCGGCCCGGCGCTGGGCGGCGTCATCATCGCCGCCGCCGGTACCGGCGCGGTCTTCGCCTTGAACGCCGTCTCGGTGTTCGGCGTCATCGCCGTTATCTATCGTTGGAAGCGAGACGTGCCACAGCGGCATCTGCCCGCCGAGCATTTCGTCGGCGCGATGCGCGCTGGCCTGCGCTACGCGCTTCGCGCGCCCGAGCTGAAGACGGTGCTGATCCGCTCCGTCGGCTTCTTCCTGTTCGCCAGCGCGCTGTGGGCGCTGCTGCCGGTGATCGCCCGGCGCGATCTCGGCCTCGGACCGGCCGGCTATGGCGGGCTGCTCACCTTCATGGGGCTGGGCGCGATCGCAGGCGCGGTGCTGATGCCGCGGCTGCGCGGGCGGCTCGGCGCGAACCGCACCACGGTGGCGGCCTCGCTGCTGCTTGCGCTGGCAATGGTCGGCCTCGCGCTCGCGCACAGCTTCGCGACCGCAGCGGCAGCGCTCATGGCAGGCGGCTTCGCCTGGATTGCGATGATGGCCTCGCTCAACGGCGGCGCGCAGGCGAGCTCGCCGGGCTGGGTCAAGGCGCGCGCGCTGGCGATCTACCTGCTCGTTTTCCAGGGATCGATGACCGCCGGATCGACCCTGTGGGGCAGCGTCGCCAGCCATGCCGGCGTGCCGACTACGCTCCTACTCGCCGCGGCGATCCTGGTGGGCGTGACGCTGGTGCTCGCCCTTCGCTTCCCACTCGACAGCATGGCCAAGCTCGACCTCGCGCCGTCGCTGCACTGGCCGGCGCCACTGGTCGAGGGCGATGTCGAGCATGATCGCGGCCCGGTGCTGATCACCATCGAATATTGCATTGATCCGGCGCAGGTGTCTGAGTTCTTCGCCGCGATGCAGGACATGCGCCGCATCCGCCGGCGTGACGGCGCGATCCATTGGGGGTTGTACGAGGATGCGGCCGAGCCCGGCCTGGTTCTCGAGACCTTCACCGTCGAGAGCTGGCTCGAGCATCTCCGCCAGCACGATCGGGTGACCAATGCCGATCGCGTCCAGCAGGATGCCGTCCGCGCCTTCCAGCGCGACGCCACCCCGCCGCTAGTCCGCCACCTGATCGCGCGATGATCCGCGCACTGTGTCTCGCCGCCCTGCTCGGCCTGTCGCTGCCCGCCGCGGCGCAGGTCGAGCAGACCAATCTGCGCTATGACGAGGACTGGTCGCAGCTGCGCAACGCGCCCAACCGCGACGCCGATTGGTGGCACCGGCTCAAGGATCGTCCGCTCGACCGCGACGGCACCTTCAGCCTCACCCTCGGCGCCGAGGCGCGCGCTCGCTACGAAGGCTTCGACAACAATCTCTGGGGCCTGCCGCCGGCACCCGACGACGGCTATCTGTGGCTGCGGCTACTGCCGCTCGCCGACGTCCATGCCGGCCCGGTCCGCGCCTTCGTCCAGGGCATCGCCGGCTATGCGGTCGGCGTCGGGGCCGGCGCGGGTCCGGCCGACGAAACCGGGATCGACTTGCTCCAGGGCTTTGCAGACCTGGCGCTGCCGCTCGGCGACCGCACCAGGGTGACGCTGCGCGGCGGGCGCGAGCTGATCGCGCTCGGCTCGGAGCGGCTGGTCGGGCTGCGCTACGGTCCCAACATTCCTCAGGCGTTTGACGGCGTTCGGCTGATGCTCGACCACGGCGGCGCGCAGCTCCAAGCGCTCCACCTGAAGCCGGTGGCGGTCGGTCCCGGCGACTTCGACGACCGCACCTCCCAAACCCGCCGGCTTGACGGGATCTACGCGACGCTGCCGCTCGCCAGTGGCGTCAAGGCCGACCTCTATTGGCTGCGCTACGGCAATGATGACGCCCGTTTCGCCGAGGTCACCGCACGCGAGCGGCGCGACACCTATGGCGCCCGCCTGTTCGGCAGCCATGGCGACCTTAGCTGGGACTGGGAAGCGATGCTTCAGCGCGGCCGCTTCGGCGGGGCGGAGATCCGCGCCTGGTCGATCGCCAGCGAGACCGCTTATGCCTTTACCCGGGCGCCGCTCGCCCCGCGCCTGCGGCTGCGCGCCAACCTCGCCAGCGGCGACCGTGACACCGGCGACGCCACGCTCGGCACGTTCAACGCGCTGTTCCCCAAGGGCAAGTATTTCGGCGAGCTATCGCCGATCGGCCCGCGCAACATCGTCAACCTCCACCCGAGCGTCGATGTCGATCTCGGCCGCGGCATCACCGCCGAGCTTGCCGGCGTCGCCTATTGGCGCGCGCGCCGTGGCGACGGCGTGTACGACGTTCCCGGCCAGCTGATCCGCCTCGCCGGCGGCAGCGACGCACGCCATATCGGCAACCAAGTCGAACTGCTGCTCGGCTGGCAGGCGAGCACGATCCTCTCCTTCTCGGTCTCCGCCTCGCTGTTCGCGCCGGGCGACTTCCTGCGCGAGACCGGTCCGGCCAAGCCGATCCACTTGCTCGGTGCTGAGGCGATGTTCCGCTTCTAGATGTCACTAAGCTCGGCAAGCTCGGCATCGTTCTTGCCAAGCGCGACGAACTGGTCGAGCAGCCAGGCGGCAGCAGGACCAGGTGGCGTGTCGCGCCGCCAGATCGCGCCGAAGCGATAGGTGCCGCCGCGATGATCGGGCATGACGAGGCGCACCAGCGTGCCCGCGATCAGATCGCCCTCGATCATTGGCAGCGGCATGTTGCCCCAGCCGATCCCCTCGCGCAGCAGCGCGTGCTTGGCGCCGAGATCGGCGAGCCGCCAGGTTTTGTGGCTCATCACCGAGAAATCCTGGCCCTCGGTGAAGCGCGAGCGATCGGTGAGGACGAGCTGGGTATGGCCGCGCGCGGCGCCCGGCGGGATCGCCTCCATTCGCCCGAGTGGATGATCCGGTGCCGCCACCGGCACCATCGGCACCGAGCCCGCCGCGACGCACTCGATACCGTCCACCCCGGCGGCGAGTGGGCCGGACAGGCCGAGCACCGCGGTGCGATCGAGTACCATCGCCGCGACTGCGCCGAGCGCCTCTACATGCAGCCGCAGCGACACGGTGGGAAATTCGCGCGCGAACTCGCGCAGGATCCTGCCCAGCCGCTCGGTCGGCAGCATCACATCGACGGCGAGATCGACCTCGGCCTCGAGCCCCTCGATCAGCCCGCGCACCTTGGCGCGCAGCCCGTCGATCCCTTCGCCCACCGACCGCGCCTCGGCCAGCACCGCGCGGCCGGCGACGGTGAGCCTAGGCTTGCGCGTCCCTTCGCGCTCGAACAGCGTCAGGCCGAGTTGCGCCTCTAGATTGACGATGCCATAGCTGATGACCGACACCGCGCGATTGAGCTTGCGCCCGGCCGCGGCGAAGCTGCCCTCGTCGACGATGGCGAGGAAGATGCGCAGCTGATCGAAGGTCGGCGTGCCCGGATTGCTCACTATTCAACTCTCTCGAACGAATTGGTCGACTTTATCCCTCTGACTGGAACGCGCTGCAAGCGCCAGATGAGAGCAGACGCCGGCGCCCCCGCCGGCCCCGGAGACTCTCGATGATCGACCTTCGCCCCTTCGACACCCTCGGCGGCGCCAACCATGGCTGGCTCGATGCCAAGCACCATTTCTCCTTCGCCGAATATCACGATCCCGCCCGTACCAGCTGGGGCAATCTGCGCGTGTGGAACGACGACACGATCGCGCCGGGGACCGGCTTTCCGCCACACCCGCATCGCGACATGGAGATCATCACCTATGTTCGCGAGGGCGCGATCACCCACCAGGACAGCCTGGGCAACAAGGGCCGCACCGAGGCCGGGGACGTCCAGGTGATGAGCGCGGGTACCGGCGTGCGCCACTCCGAATATAATTTAGAGGACATAACGACTAGGATCTTCCAGATCTGGATCGTCCCCACCCGGAGCGGCGACGCGCCGCAATGGGGCGCCAAGCCCTTCCCCAAGGGCGAGCGCGCCGGGCAGTTCGTGACACTTGCCAGCGGCTATGAGGGCGACCACGAGGCGCTGCCGATCCGCACCGATGCGCGGGTGGTCGGTGCGACGATCAAGGCCGGCGAGACGGCGCAGTACCCGCTCGGCAAGAATCGCAAGGCGTATCTGGTGCCGGCGACCGGCGCGGTCGAGATCGACGGCATGCGGGTGAATGCCCGCGACGGCGCGGCGATCCGCGATGTGGAGGTGCTGACCGTCACCGCGATCAACGACGCCGAGATCGTGATGGTGGACGCCGCTTGAATGGGACGCGCGTTGGGGAACCGGCGCGCGCCTTTCCTGAAGGAGAAGAAACGATGATTCAGTTTCGCGACCGCAACGCGCGCGGCCGGCATCGCGGTGCGATGGTCGATGCCTATCACACCTTCTCCTTCGCCGATTTCCATGATCCGCGGCATATGGGCTTTCGCGACCTGCGCGTGCTCAACGAGGATATCGTGATGCCGGGCGTCGGCTTTCCCGAGCACAGCCACCAGGACATAGAGATTGTGACGATCGTGCTGAAGGGCACGATTGCGCACCGCGACAGCCTCGGCAACGAGCGCTGGATCCGCGCCGGAGAGGTGCAGCGGATGAGCGCTGGCACCGGTATCCTCCATAGCGAGTTGAACCCCAGCGGCGACGAACGTGCGCACGCGCTGCAGATCTGGATCATCCCGCAAGCGCGCGGCGGCGTGCCCTCCTACGAGCAACGCGCCTTCCCACGGGAGGAACGGCGCAATCAATGGGTGCGGATCGCCAGTGCGGATGGCAGCGAGCACTCGCTGGCGTTGCACCAGGACGCGCAGATGGAACTGGCCCGCCTCGACTGGGATGCGGCACTGGAGCGGCCGTTGTCGCCTGCGCGTGGCTACTGGGTGCAGATCCTTAGCGGCATAATTGGCCTGAATGGAACCGAAATGCGCGAGGGCGACGGCGCTGCAATGACGGGAGAGGAGATGTTGACGATCGAAGCTGAAACTCAAGCAGAGGTGCTGCTCATCGATCTGCCTTGATCAGACAGCTTTGCCGTGAAATGTGGCCTTCGCACCTACAGATCGCAGCTTGTGAGATCATTCGATTGATCAGGCAACGAGATCTGGTCGGCAGCCCCCGCCCGCTCGAAGCGCCCAGCGGCGGCTGCTTTCTACGATTCTCGACTGGAAAGCCGCCGGTCGGCTCCCGGCCCAGTAGCAGTCGATATGGGGGTTTGGTCGGGCGAACACAGAATGTCGGCTTCTGTTAAACTCTGCCATTCGGTGAGCGGCTTGCGAACGGCAGCAATGTCCCACTTTGTCTCATTCTAACGGCCGCTCATCGAGGCGGCGAACGGACATGAACGAACGTCTGATGTTTGGAAGCGCGTAACGACTGCTGAATGTCGTCTTGTGGGTCAGACTGCCAATATGCCTTGATGAATAGGCTTATCCGGAGAGTTAACTTTGCAAGCGTTTTCAATAAATGATCAATTTTTTAGCGCACCCCATCTCTGGATATTGTCGTGTAGGGTCAGGCGAAGCGCGGTTCCAGACGGCGCGTGATTTTCGATGGTGAGCTGTGCTCCCATTTGTCTAGCAAGGCTGCTCACGACTTTCAGGCCCAGACTTTTCGAATGATTCAAATCGAAGCCCGACGGCAAACCAGCACCATCGTCAAGGACACAAAGCTCTATTACCCCATCTTGACGAGCAAGGCTGACCGTGATCACGCCAACATCCTGGCGGGCGAAGCCATGTTCCATTGCGTTGGCAATGCCTTCCGCCATAATGAGGGCAAGGGGGATTGCTGCATCGGGAGCAAGAAGGATCCCAGACTCTGCATGGATCTGGTGTACAATGCCCGGCTTGCTGTCTGCGGCAGATAGATCCGCCATAAGGTCGCGCAGGAATACATCGAGAGGTACCTGCTCACCTGCCGTCGAATACAGCTGCCGCTGAATGCGACCAATGAGCTGAAGTTTGGTTGAGGCGTCGGCGAGAACCAATCGCGCTGTTGGATCGATAACCTGGCGTTGCTGCAGTGACAGCATGGCGCCGACCATCTGGATGTTGTTGGATACCCGGTGCTGTAGCTCACTGAAGAGCAGCTCTGTCCGTTGCGCCAAGTGCTGCTGCTCTGCCGCCAAGCGTGAAGATCGCTGATTAGCACGCTGCATGGCATGTATAAGGCCGATATCGACCGCAACAACACCAGCGTAGAAGCCGAGCGCCACGAGCGTACGTCCCGTGAAATCGAATGTGTAAGCCGGTGGTATGAAGAAGTACCAAGCCAAAAAGCCACAAACGATCGCCGACAGCGTTCCAGGCCCCCGCCCAAACAGGAAAGACGTGACAATGACGGCCGGAAAGAATGTCAGGTAGGGAAAGCCTGGGGGAAACGCGTAATCCAATTCCCAACGGATCCACCATGCCAGGGCAGCCAGCAGCAGCGCTGTTGCATAGGCCAGCGCTTGACGCTCCTGAAGCAGCGGCAACTGCTCCAGAACACGACGCTTTATCCTCATCTTGCCCTACGCACCCCTTTGTTGCCACCTACCCCTGCGCGATCACGCGGGCGGTTGCAATTCCCGACACTCCGTCGCCTTCATCCGACTTGTGACGGGCGTCGTGGATGGAAGAACGTTCAAGCCTCGAACTTCACCTTGTTACGCAGGATGGGGTGTCAGTTGCCGCTTATTGAGCAATACGACGTGCCATTGGATCATTGCCCTGATCGGCTGCAACTGACCCTGCAGTACGCCCTGCTGCATCTCGTGCCGCCCGGTCCGCGCCAGCGGCCAAAAGCATGTCGACCTGGCGCGTACGGTTGAACAGTGATGCCATCATCAGCGCGGTTTGCCCGGCCTTGTTACGGGCATTGACGTCACACCCGGCTTTTAAGAGACGCGCGGCAACCGCATCCTCGCCCTTGAAGGCGACGCCCATCTGCGCCGTATTCCCCTGGTCACGATCGGGGCGGCAGGCGTCCGCACCCTGCGCCATCAGCGCGTCCACGGTGGAGAGTTGACCGTTATAGGCCGCCAGGATCAGCGGCGTGAAACCACGATCGTCATAAGCATTGATGTCGACCCCTGCCTTTACCAACGGATCGATCATGTCGGCGCGACCCAGCTTGGCGGCCTCGAATAGCAGATGCTGGCGGCGTTCTGGAGATGGCAGCGCGACTGGCACGCGTTCGGCGGCCACGGCCTGGTTGAGCGCCGCAGCATACAGCGCTGTCAAAAAGGTGATCATCGTCGTTCCTGAAGGTTGGCAGGCGTGGGCGGCTAACGATCCCACCCACGCCTTTTGATCAGCGGGCGTTCTGGTCGGGGTTAGCCGCGCGGTATTCAGTGACCGCACGCGTCACGTCGACGATCGGCACCTGCACTGCGGTTGCAAGGCGGGAGCCAAAATCCTTATCCGCCTGGTAGAAGTAGCTGACCATGATCGTCTTGGTGCGAGCCGAGGTCACGACATTCAAGTCACCCGCCAAATTCGCGATCAGGTCTGCTTTGTCCTGATCCTTCAGCGCTCGGTAGAAGCGGCCGGCCTGCGCGAAGTTGTTCGTCTTGGCGATCGGTTTCGCGTCCACCGTTGCATCCACCACGTAGGGTGCTGCCCGGAAACGAGCTTCTGTCGCCTTCGCAGCGGTTGCGGCCGGGAAGTAGTTGACGTCCGAGGTGCGGGTGGCCTGGTCGAGCTGACCGTCCTGATAATTGTTTAGGACGGGCGCAAGCGGCCGGTTCACCGGCAGCTGCATGACGTTGGCACCGATGCGATAGCGCTGCGTATCCGAATAGGAGAATAGTCGCCCCTGGAGCATGCGATCGGGCGATGCCTCGATCCCTGGTACCATGTTGGCAGGCGCAAAGGCAGACTGCTCGGTATATTCAAAGAAGTTCGTCGGCACCTTGTTTAGTGTCATCTCGCCGATCTTGCGGAACGGCACGCCCAGCCACTCCTTGGTGTCGTCAAACGGGTTGTAGTCGAGCTTAGCGAAATCCGACGGCTTCATGGTTTGCACCATCAGGTCCCAGACAGGGTGATTTCCCTTGGCGATCTCGCCGTACAGATCGTCGGTCAGGTAGTTCCACGAGGCGGTCGCCACCTGCGGCCCGTTCAGGTTGCGCACGCCTTGGCGGCTGATCCAGCGGAACTTCGCAAAGATCGTCTCACCCTTGGCATTGACCAGCTTGAAGGCATGGACGCCGTTACCGTCCATGGTGCGGTACGAGGCGGGCGTGCCGAGGTTTGAGTAGACATGCGTCAGCATGTTCGTCGCCTCGGGCGTAGCCGAGAAGAAGTCGAAGAAGCGGTTCGGATCCTGCTTGTTCGTGACCGGCGACGGCTTCAGCGAGTGGATCATGTCCGGGAACTGGATCGCATCGCGAATGAAGAAGATGGGCAGGTTGTTACCGACCAGATCCCAGTTGCCCTGATCAGTGTAGAATTTAGTCGCAAAGCCGCGTGGATCGCGCATCCCCTCCGGGCTGCCCGAGGGATGGATCACCGTGGAGAAGCGGACAAAGACCGGTGTCTGCTTGCCAGGCACGAACAGCGAAGCGCTGGTGAGGTTTGAAATGTCCGCGGTCGCGGAGAACACACCGTGTGCACCAGTGCCGCGCGCGTGCACGACGCGTTCCGGCACTCGCTCACGGTCGAAGCGTGCCAGCTTCTCGATCAGAGTGGTGTCCTCCAGCAGCACGGGGCCGAGGTCACCGACAGCCTTCGAATTGCGATTCTCGCCGATCGGCGCCCCGTTGTCGTGGGTCATCTGCGGTGCAGAAGCACTGCCAACATCGCCTTTGGCATCCACGGTGCCGGTGACGCCGGCCTGGGCAAGCAGGGGCTTGTTAGCGCTGACAGGCGCCGCGGTTGTTGTCATGCGTGTTTCCGCCTGGGTGTCAGCTGGTGCCACCATTTGCGCCCCAGCGGGATGCGCCATAGCGGCTGCGGAAACGGCTCCAAGTGCGACCGCCAAGACTTGGCGCTTCGTCGGTCTTGTCATCTAAACCCCTTGTTATTCTGCGCCGTATGACGGCTCTTCCACACGCATCGTGCGGAAGGGCCGCGCCTCTGGACGAGAGAAGGGACGGAGCCAAACGAGCGGTTTTCATGACAGTGATCGAGTCGGCTGGCGGTTGAGCTAAGCCGCACAGCCGGCCCGACCGCCATGTTTGAGGGGTGGCTTTGATAACGGGATGATTTCAGGCTGCGGAGGTGATGGCCGAGATTGAACGGGGCTTCAGCATCATCGTCTGCCTGATGCTCTCGGGATCGGCCAAGGTGCGCGACGGCCGCCCGATGAGATACCCTTGTATCGCAGAGCATCCCTCACGCGCGACGATCGAAAGCTGCGAAGGCTCTTCGATGCCTTCCGCCAGGACCCGCATTTGCAGCGTGGCACCAAGGCTGGCCACCGATCGCAGGATCGATACGGCCTGCTCGTCATGCTCGATCTCGGCAACGAATGATGCATCGAGCTTGATGCAGTCGAACGGCACCGATCGCAGAACATCGAGCGAGGAGTAACCAACGCCGAAATCGTCCAGCGCTATGGCTATTCCCATGGCTTTCAGCGCGCGGAGTTGTGCGAGCGCGAAGCGGCGATCATGGATGATCGCACTTTCTGTCAGTTCCAAGGTCAGGCGTCCGGCTGGTAATCCGCTGTCAGCCAGCGCGGCACGAACGGTATCGATGAGGCGCGGATCACTCAGATGTTTCGGTGACAGGTTCACCGACACATTATGCTGGTCCGGCCACAACGCCGCTTCGAAGCAGGCTCGACGCAAGATCCAGATGCTGAGCGGCACGATCTCGCCGCTTTCTTCGGCCAGCGGGATAAAGGCCGCAGGCGAAATCATGCCCCTGGCCGGATGGTGCCAGCGCACCAGCGCTTCGTAGCCCGTAATCTCCCCGGTCGCGACCGCGGCCTGTACCTGGAAATGAAGCTCGAACGCTTCGGTTTCTATCGCGGTCCGAAGGTCGGCGACAAGCTCGCGCCGGATACGCGCGGCATCGTCCATTTCGGCGTCGTAGAAGCACGGTTCTGCTGAATGGGCGGACTTTGCCCGGTACATCGCCAGATCAGCTTTCGCGAGCAAGGCATCGGCATCGAAACCGTCATGCACCGCCAGAGCGACACCGATGTTGGCACCGATCGCAGCGGTGAACCGATCGAACACGAACGGCGCAACAAAGGCGGTGCGTAGGCGGTCAAGGAAATCGGTGAGATCTTGTGGTTCGTCATAGGATATGATCGCGGCAAACTCGTCGCCGCCCAACCGCCCGACACATTCCTCGGGCTTCAAAAGGGCCGTCAACCGGGCGGCCAGCGCCATCAGAAGCTGGTCGCCGGCCTGGTGCCCGTAGGTGTCGTTGACCACCTTGAAGCGGGAAAGGTCCATCATGACGACGGCCATGCAGGCATAGCCGCCCTTCACCAGGAAACGACGCTCCAACTCTTCGATAAAGCTCATGCGATTTGGTAGATCGGTGAGGCCGTCATGCAACGCCATGCGACGCAAGCGGCGGTAGGACTCGCTTTGCGTATGGCCGTCGATCAGGGCACTTATCGCTGCGCAGCCGACGATGATGAGTGATGCAACGGCCGTGGCAATGGCAAGGCCAACCATTGTCAGGTCAGACAGACCATCGCCCAGCTTCAGCACGGTGATGCTCATTGCCGCCATGCCTGTGAAATGCAGCGCAGCGACGGCGAGGCTCAATAGTAATACCGCGTGTATTCGCCGCCATGGCCGGCGCGTGGTCAGCAGGTGGAAAGCGAGCGCGCCGAGTGCGACTGACAGCAGCACCGATGCCACGACATAGCCCCAGGCCCAGATTACGATGCCGTCGACCCGGTAAGCGGCCATGCCCAGGTAATGCATAAGCGAGATGGCAATCCCGACGATGCCGCCTCCGGCGAGGCCGCCCCATCGCTTGCGCGAGGCGGCAGCGGCCAGACCGGGTACCGCCAGCCCGATAGCGGCGAGCAGCGACAGGAGCGTCAGCAGGGGATCAAGCACGACCGGCGCGTGAGCACGAAAAGCCATCATCGCAACGAAGTGCGTGGCCCAGACCATGGTCCCTGTGGCGACGGCCGCCAGCAACACCCAGCCCAGCCGGCTTTTGCCGCTTGCCAATTTGATGCGGCCAAACAGCTGGATGGTCGCCGATGACCCGATGAGACAGACCAACAAGGCCAAGGCGATGAGCCGTGCGTCGTGTTCCTGGGCGATGCACAAGGCTACGCGCATCATGCGGCATGTCCCCACAAGTCCAGACGGTTTTCCAGTGACATAGCAGCCTGGCGGGCAAGACCCAGAAGATAGGCTTTTTGATCGTTGGAGGCCGGCGCTCGATGGGCCGTATCAACCACGCAGAGGGCGCCGACATCGATACCATTCAGCAGGCGTAGTCGCGCACCGATATAATAGCGGACGTGCGGTTCCCCGAGGACGCCAGGCAACGTGGCGAAGCGCGGATCACGCTGCGGGTCACAGCATTCCAGGACGTTCGCGCAACCGAGCGTATAGCTGCAGAAGCCTTCATCACGCGGCATGCAGCCTGTTGGAAAACCGTGGCCAGCCGTGACAATCTGTTTGTCACCATGGATCAGCGACATCGCCGCCATCGGAGCGGCAAAGGCGGAAGCAGCGGCGTTGACGAAGCGGTCGAAAACCGGCCCCGGCGACGGGTCCGGGCCGGTCAATTCGCGAACCGCCAGGGAACGGCGGTGTTCACGAAACAGAGATTTGAGCATCGGCTTTCCGTATCGTCGCAGTAAATCCGCTACATGGGGGAACGTGTGCTAACAGCTGACTAACTTACCGAAATAAGAGGGAAAACTTTGATCCAGCGGCGGCCGAGACGGTTCATGCGCGTTTGCGGTCTGATGCTGTTAATCAGGCTATGGCGCTGACGGCAGTGGCAATGAGGCGGGAAGCAGGTCGTAGATCGTTGCTGGGCGGCATTTCGTCCCCAAAGGCTCCGTCTTCTGGGTCAGAGACGCTTATCAGGAAGCTACCACCGCCACATGGCGGTGAACAGATTATCGCGACGCTGCGTTGCACATCCTCAATCAAGGAGAATGCAGTGGTTCAAGTACCAGACGGCCCTGGTGATAACTCGAAGGGCAAAGCGGCAAGCCGTGTCGCTGCACCTTTGCTGGCAGGCTACATGATACTGGCGCTGCTTGCGGCGTTCGCGATGATGTATCTCTATGTCATCCGTACCGGGTGATTAGACGAAGGCCGGCTCTATATCGCTTGAAATATTCGATAATCTGAAAAGAGATCTTCCGCTTGAAGACAGAAAATCGGCCGCACATGCGCGGGATCAATATCGTCACAGCGATCTGTGGCATTCTTGCTCTAGGTGGAACGCTGGCACTTGGCTTGCTGGAGGAAAAGCACGCCGAGAAGAACGGCGTACCAACCGCCGCTGAACAATCTGCACAGCGCCGCAATGTCGAACGGCGGGGCGCGCGGGTCGCTGAGCCAGCAATTACCGACGCAACTGCTCAATAGCGGGCAGGATAATGAAACGAGCGGCCGCTCACCTCGACGCTGGTGCTGGATGTAGACTTTCGCTGACCGAAAGTGAACGAACGGCCGGTATATGGGAGTTGGGAACAGCCTTTCAATGGCAGATTGTGGGTCTCTTCGCGCCGCCTTCGGTTACCCAATACGTTGCACCTGTACCCCGTACTGTGCAACTCGCTAATAGACGGGTTGTGCGGTGACGTAATGTCAGTAATTCAACGCGCGGGGTTGATACATCAGGAATTCCGCCTCCTGATATCTAACGGTCAGCCCCGCAGGACTCAGGGTTGCGTTGCCGTTAAGATTTTAACGACCGGACATCGGAGATAGGAGAGGGCGGCAGTGACATCCGACACAGCTTCATCCAACCTGACGATAACTTGAGGTCGTATAACGCCGCTGTCTTATGTCATCGACCGCAACGTGAACCGTGTGATCTCGGACGGCACGCCCAACCGGAGCGCGAAGCCGGGCCACAAGCCGGTGCCGTTGCTGACGTAGAGCGTCATGCCGCCAACTTCGTACCGTCCGGACACGAACCCTCCATTGGCTCGAGCAACGATCCGGTCGAGGCCCGCGATCATGCCGCCATGGGTGTGTCCGGACAGTTGAAGTGCGACGCCGCGCGCGGCGGCATCGCGTGCCTTTCCAGGTTGATGGTCGAGGAGAAGGATAGGCGCATTGGCGGGCGCACCTCGCAACGCGAGGGCAAGGTCGGGTCCGGGCTCGCCGACGCTCGGTGCCGACAGGTCGGTGACACCGGCGACGATCAACTGGTCATCGCCGTGTTCGATCACCGCATGCGCATTGGGCAACATGCGGAAACCCATGCCCGAGAGGTGCCGCATCCACGCGCCGTAATTGAAGAAATATTCGTGGTTGCCTGGGATGGCATAGACCCCGTTCGGCGCACGCAGCTGCCGCAGTGGCGCTATGTCATGGCGACGCATTTCCACTGACCCGTCGATGAAGTCGCCGGTCACCACGATCAGGTCGGCGCCGGAGGCATTGGTGCGCTCGACGACAGCCTGCGCCCAACGGGAAGTGAAGAGTCGGCTGATATGAAGATCGGTAAGCTGAACGACCCGATATCCGTCGAAGGATGGCGGAAGGTCGCGGATCGCCACCGTCACGTCCTTGATCGGGGGAATGCGCAACGCGTTGACGACCCCGATCCCGGCCAGCACCGCGGCCAAGCCGGCAATGGTATAGCGCAGCGCGTCTGGTTCCCGGATCATCTCCCGCCGCACCAGCATGGTCAACAGCGCTCCCAGGTCGATCACCAGTTGCAACACGGCGAGCAGAACGAGCGCGCCGAACGCCCAGTTGAAGAGGATCACGACCAGACGCGGGAACTCGGGCGCGAAGACCGAACCCGACGAAAGTCGGCTCCAGAAATGGAACTGCGACGCCGCGAGCATCAGGATGCCTGCAGGAATCTTGGCCCAGAACGGCAGCGGCAAGGGCCAGAGCCAGCGCGCCAGGACGATCAGCGCCGGTACGGCAAAGACGACATTGAAGATGGGACGCGCTCCGGCTTTTGCAGGCAATGTCGCCTGTAAACGAGGCACACGCCGTACGTGTCCGCCACATGCCATGGGGAGGGGCCTTGGATATGATTTTGACGCGGCCCGCCGTCGCGATGACAGGGGCGCGTGTCGAAATTACATGGCCTCGGTCATCACCGCGAGGGACGGGCGAGTATCGGGTACAGACGTCCGTGTCATACTCGCCCGTGCTTCAGCGGGTCCAACTATCGAGGCTGTGCGACCACCGCTCTTAAGCCGTTGCACCGCCGTCGATATTAAGAGTCGTGCCGGTGATGTAGCTTGCATCCGGACCGGCGAGGAAGGCGACCGCGCCCGCGATCTCCTCGACCTTGCCATAGCGGCCGAGCGGGATCGCCTGCAGCACCTGCCCGGCAAATTCGCTGTCGGCGGGATTCATGTCGGTGTCGATCGGACCCGGCTGCACGGTGTTGACCAGGATGTTGCGCGGGGCGAGGTCCTTAGCCCAGCCGCGCGCCAGCGCTGCCACCGCTGCCTTGGTCGCACTGTAGACGGTGGTCGCGGGGAAGGCCATTTCGCCCGAGATGCTGCCGATCAGGATGATCCGCCCGCCGTCGCGAAGGTGCGGCAGCGCCGCGCGGGTGCCGACGTGCAGGCCCTTAACGTTGACGCCGAACTGGCGGTCATAGGTTTCGTCGGTGTCCTCGGTGACGGTCGAGAATTCCGCCACGCCGGCATTGTGGACCAGGATGTCGATCCCGCCTAGAGCGGCGGCGGCCTGTTCGACGCCCGCCCGCTGCGAGGCGGGATCGGCGGCGTTTGCCTGGAAGGCGAAGGCAGTACCGCCCGCGCTCTCGATCGCCGCGACCGTGGCGTCGGCCGCAGCCTTGTTGCCCGCATAGGTGATCGCCACGGTCGCGCCATCCGCCGCCAGCCGCCTGGCGATGGCCGAGCCGATGCCGCGCGATCCGCCGGTGACGAACGCTGTCCTGCCCTGAAGCGACATAGATATTCTCCAAAAATGCTGGCCCGCGATCACGCCGTTGTGCGCTGTCGGCAGGCGGTAAATGGGATGACGCTTCAACAGTTCAAGAATGCCGAACTATTAAAATGGAGGTAGTACCCTATATCGGTTACATGGCCCGCTTCACGCACCCCCGGCTGGAGGACGTTCCTCTCGATCTGGCGCTGCACGCGCTGGCCGATCCCAACCGGCTGGCCATGGTGGCGCGGCTCGCCGCGACCGAGCGGCTGAGCTGCACCGATGCCGCGCCGTGCGAGTCCATTCCGAAGAGCACGTTGTCCAATCATCTGAAGCTGCTACGCGCGGCGGGGCTGATCGAGACGACGCAGGCCGGGCGTGAAATGATCAACACGCTGCGCCGCGCCGAATTCGACCAGCGCTTTCCCGCTCTGCTCGACGCGGTGCTCGCCAACCGGCGCGCCTGATTACCGGCCGATCGCGTCGAGTTCGGCCACCATGTCTTTGGGCAGACGGTGAAGACCCGCCGCAACGACCCTTGCCCTTGCAGATCGGGTAAGAAGCATAAGCATTGCTGCGCCTGACCTGACAACAGATCCGGCGGGCATCTTCTTTTGACGTTCACCGTACCAGATCGAGCCAGCGCTGCCCGTCCGTGAGAAGGACCGGCAGCACGGTCAGGCCGCTATACGATGCGCCCGATTATTTGGGAAAATGGATCCCACAAAGCTTGTTGCCATCGGGGTCACGAAAATAGGCGAGTTCGATCGTACCCATGGACGCAGTATGGCGCGGGCCGGGCGGCGCTTCAATCGACGTACCACCATCGGCAACTGCCGTATCGTGGAGTTGCTTCACCTGCTCGGGCGAGTTGCACGAAAAGGCGACGGTGCTGCCGTTCGCGGGGGTCGCCGGTTCGTCGTTAATCGGCTGGCTGACGATGAAGTTGGTCCCGTTGCCGTTATTGTAGATGAGCCGGGTATGGCCGCTGTCGGCGATATTCCGCATTGGTTCGCCGACGCCCAGCGTGCCCAGCACTGTATCGTAGAAACGCTTTGATCGTTCGATGTCGTTCGATCCGACCATCGTGTGAAACAGCACTACATTCTCTCATGGCCAGAGTGTTTTCCAAACGAAGACAAACCGCGTCCAGGCGACATGATTGCTATGGGCACTGCTGCTGCGGAGGGTTGCTGACCAGCAACGGGTTGTAGCGTTGAGTTGGAGTCCAGGTTTGCGTCCGTACGCATCTGCTGTGCTAAGGACCCGGCTATGTCGAAATCCCACGTAAATGCCGGAACCGTCACGGTCGATGGTGTCGCCTATGACTGGCACCTGCACAGCGAACCCCACCAGTCGGATGACGAGGGATGGAAGGGCATGACGATTGCGCTTCTGCAGCAGGACGCCAAGCGCGAAGCTCTGGTCGAGTTTCCCCCACCGAAACGGCTATTGAAAGGTTTGCCGCGTGGTCGGCTCCAGCTCGATGACGCGACGATCGCGCGCTCCGTGCGCTCCGCTCTGTCGGCCGGCTGGGAACCAATGTCGCGCGGCAGGCCGATCGTAATCATGGTCGACGCCGAAGGTAATTGAGCCGCGCGGCGGCTGTGGGCTCGACACCCGCATTGGTGATCTGCCTTGTCAGAAACTGCGGTGCAGTCCGATTTTGTCTTTGAATGAAGCCGTCACCCATTTCCGACGAGTACACCTACGAATGCCGAAGACCCGGTCGGCCGGCTCTGCTGTTCATGCTCCCTATAACCGGGAGATGAACGAATGGCAGAAGCTGGGAAGCGGGCGGGGGGTCCGGCATGACCGTTTCTGGGTCGAGGTGGCGAGGCGTTGGCGATCGGCGTTGGGTCACAACCGTGCGGTTGTGAAACAGCACGACTTCCGCGAATGCCAAAAAGTCTTAAGCCAGTCGCTACCGTCAGGCGAGGGCTCTCCCGGTATCGGCGCACCATGACCGGTCGCTGGGTGCCACCGGCAGCGATTGTATTCGCGTTTGATGCCGTTTCTGCGGTTTCTGGAAGCTTTGAGGTTTGCGAGAATTTGAGCGGCGCTCATGCCTCTGGATCCTGGCAGCGGCATCGCCATCTGCCGCGCTTTGTACGCAACCGTAGACTTTGGATTGTAGCATCTTATACAAGCTGCCGTTAAGCCGGCGCTCTCCAATGCCTATTCGAGAGGTTGGTGTATGGTCTCGGCAATCTCGACGCCGGAATTGCTGAACCTAGTTACGACTCATGTGCGACAGGGAATAGTGGTCTATGATGCACGCGAGAAGGTTTTGCTGATCAACAGTCGTGTCAGCGAAATATTTGGGTTTCCGTACTCTGCAGTGAGTACCGGATCGACGCTCTCGGGATATCTCGCGTGCGTTGGTAAAGCTGTTGGGTGGTCACCTGATCAGACAACTAATGTCATTCAAAACCATCGGAAATGGGCGGAAGAGGGCAAGGGTCGTTGTTTCGACCATAACTTTGAAGACGGGAAAGTTCTCGAAATAGGCTTCAGCCCTATCGAACGAGGCGGCGCCGTGTTGACGTTTACCGACGTCACCCAAGAGCGCAACTTGCAGACCGTTACCGAACGCCGCGAAACGCTGACTCGCGAAGCGGCCATGATGCTCGAGAGAGTAGGCAGCATCGCGACGCAAAACCGAATTGTCGCTTTCAACGCTCGTATAGAAGCTGCTCGTATCGGAGATGATGGACGCGGCCTTATCGTCGTTGCCGATGAAGTCCGCGACCTTTCGCGACAGATGTCCGACGTTCTGCACGACATAAGCCGTATCATCGACGCCTCCCTGCGGACGATGTAGCAGCAAGCATCCGTTGGCGAAGGAACTGACGGCAATGTAACAGCCGAATGTCGCTAGCCATACCAGCATTTGATGGCGGAGACTGCTTCGTCCTCAATAACGCAGAACAGCGCCCTCCGCACTGCGTCATACCCGTTCGGACGAATGATCCCCGTTGCAGCTATCGCCCCTTACGTGACGTTGGCAAGCGTCGATGGCGCGTCACCGCGAGGCTCGAGGTGATCTGCCATTCTCCATCCCGCTGCACCAACTTAGCCACTTGATAGGAGGTCGTCCTCCAGTATCGGATGGTCATCCTGCATGTGATTGTTGGAGCTTCGTCCGGAAGTCGATCGCCGCAGATCACGTCTTTGATCGACCTGACCCGTTCAGGATGAACTAGAGCGATCTCGCCAGTCTCTACCGCTGAGGCCGCCACCTCGCCTGCAGTCACAGCATCCTGAGCTCGCACGGCAGCGATCAGATGATGGTCGCTGGGACACAGCTCTGTCGACGCACAGCGGTCGAGTGCAGCGAGCAACAGGATGATCAACATGCAGGTCCGTGAGCTGGCTTACGGTCATACATCGGCGAATGTCCGCTTTCCGCCACCTTAAGCTATTCCGCGGTCACTTTCGACCGCCCTAATGCCGGACGTTCAAGCGACGTGAACGATCGACCGGAATTGGGAAGCCACAAACGCGTCGCGAACGACCGCCTGTGGGTCACTCTTGCCAGTGAGCCGACGCTTCGCCCTTCGAACGAGCCAATGACTCATGCTAGCGATCGCGTGGAGTCAGCGCCGGCCCCGCCTCTCAAGTTACCTTATCGAGGGTTATCGGCAGATCGCGAACACGGGTGTTGGTGGCATCATAGATCGCGTTGGCAACCGCTGCGGCGACGCCGGTTATGCCGATCTCGCCGATTCCGTGTGCGCCCATCGGGGCATGGGGATCGGGAATGTCGGTCCAGATCACGTCGATTTCGGGCACGTCGAGATGAACCGGCAAGTGATATTCGGCAAGGCTGGGATTCATGATCCGACCGTTGCGTTCGTCGAACTGTGTCTCCTCCATCAGCGCCATGCCCAGTCCCATGATGATGCCACCGCGGAACTGGCTGCGGGCTGTCTTCGGGTTGAGGATGCGGCCGCAATCGAACGAGCCCAGGAACCGGCTGACGCGCGTCTCGCCGGTGACGGCGTTGACGCGCACTTCGCAGAACAGCGCGCTGTGCGAGTGCATCGACCAATGCATCAGTTCGAGAGGGGCCGACCCCGCCTTGGTCGCCGATATGCTGTCCCGCTGCGACCGGCCGAGGATCGAGGCATAGCTCTCGTGGCGGCCCGGATCGGTGAGGCTGGCAAGACCACCATCGAGACAGCCAACCTCTTCCGACGACAAGCCAGCGAGCGGGGAATCGTTGCCGGCCAGCTTGATAAGGTCGCCGACCAGAGCGCCGTGAGCGGCGATTACCGCGGCGCCGATCGCGGCGGTCTGCTGCGAGCCTCCAGCCATGATCGCACCGGGGATGGCGCTGTCGCCATAGCCCACCTCGACTTGGTCCATCGGCAGGCCCAACCGTTCGGCCGCAACGATCGCGGTGGTTGTGGACGTGCCCATCCCCATTTCGGCTGCCGCGACCTCGACCAGCGCCTTCACCTCGGCGCCGTCGCGGGTCAGCGTGATGCGCGCCTCCGCGCCGGGCATGCGATAATAGGGGTAGGTGCCGGTCGCGCAGCCGACGCCGATGCGCCATTCACCGTCACGCCGCGTGCCGCGCGGAGGCCGCGCGTGCCAGCCGAAGCGTTCAGCCCCTTCGCGCCATGCCTGGGCGATGTGGCGCGAGGAGAAGGGCAGACCGGAGGTGGGATCCTTCTCAGGTTCGTTGCGCAGGCGCAGCTCCACGGGGTCGATCCCCAGTTCCACCGCCAGTTCATCGATTGCAGATTCGAGCGCGAAGGTGCCGACGGCCTCGCCGGGCGCGCGCATGAAGGTGTTGGCGAGCATGTTCATTCGCGCCACCTCTACCTTCAGCAGGATGTTGGGCGCGGCATAGGCGGCCTGGGTGCCGAGGATGAACGGCTCGGGCATGTTGTTGTGCGGCGTCATCACCGAAAGGCCGGTATGGATCAGCGCCATGAACCGCCCGTCTGCGCCTGCGCCGATCGCCACGCGCTGCTCGGTCAGCGTCCGGCCGCCGACCACGCGATAGACGCCCTCGCGCGACAGTGCGATCCGAACCGGACGGCCAGAAAGCTTCGCGGCCGCGGCGCCGATGACCTGATGGTCCCATAATCCCTTGCTGCCAAAACCACCGCCCACGTAGGGCGAGGTGAGTCGCACCTTTTCGGTCGCAAGGCCGAACGTGTCCGCCATCGTTTGCGCCTGTTGCGTCACCATCTGGCTGGCGTCGTGGATCACCAGCTCATCACCGATCCAGGCAATGGTGGCGGCGTGAGGCTCGATCGGATTGTGGTTGTGGCGCGGCGTGCGGTAGACGCGGTCGACTTTGTGCGGGGCCGCGGCGAACGCCTTCTCGGCGTCGCCGACCTCCTTCAGCAACGGCTGCCCCATGAACAGCCCCTGCTCGATGCCATTCGCTTTTGCAGCCGCGAGCGTCGTCGTCGAGGGCTCGGCCGCATAGGCGATCTCGAGCAAGGAGGCAGCGTGATCAGCCTGTTCCTGCGTTTCGGCGAGGACACAGGCGACTGGCTGTCCGTTCCAGTGGATGCGATCGTCTTGAAGGATCGGCAGGTCGGCCGGGCCGACCGCGGAAGGCGAGGAGCCGAACACCGGGGGCGTCGCCATCCGCGGCGCGTTAAGATGGGTCATCACCAACACGACGCCGGGAGCGGCCTCCGCCGCCGCAGTGTCGATCGCGGTGATGCGCCCACGTGCAATGGTGGCGTAGACGAGCGCAGCATAGGTCATGTCGGCGAAGCGATGCTCTGCGGCGAACGCGGCTTCGCCCCGGACCTTCAACGCGCCGTCGAGCCGGGAGACGGGCTTGCCAATCAACCCGTGCTTACGCGCGATCAGCGGGTCGGGGACGCCGCCCGGAATCCAACTGTCGGGCGCGAGCGGCACCAGCTTCGTCATGGCGCCTTGTACCAGTCCTTGCGCAGCCGTCTTGGCGCTGTCCAGAATGCTCATGCCGCGTCTCCCGTCGTCAGCTCTTCCAGGACCGCCGCCAGTGTTCGGCTCGCGAGCGTTGGCTTGAAGGCATTGTCACGCAGCGGGCGAGCTTCGGCGAACTCCGCCGCAGCCGCTTCGAGAAAGAGCTGATGCGTCGCCGGTCGGCCGCGAAGTGCCGCCTCCGCCTTCGTCGCGCGCCACGGTTTGTGCGCGACCCCGCCGAATGCGATGCGGACATCCTTGATGCGATCACCCTCCATTTTTAGTGCCGCCGCGACAGATACCAACGCGAAGGCGTAGCTCGCACGGTCGCGGACCTTCCGGTAGGTTGACCGTGTGCCGGATGGCAGCGGCGGTAGCGCGACCGCGGTCACGAGCTCGCCGGGATCGAGGCTGGTGTCGCGATCTGGCTGGTCGTCGGGTAGGCGGTGAAAATCAGCGAAGGGGATCGCGCGCGCGCCTGCGGGGCCGTTGACGTGCACCGTCGCGTCAAGCGCGGCGAGTGCTACGCACATGTCGGAGGGGTGTGTCGCGAAGCAGGCGTCCGAGGCGCCGAGGACGGCGTGAATGCGGTTGAAGCCCTCGCGCGCGTCGCACCCCGAACCGGGCTGACGCTTGTTGCAGCGCGACCCCTCGGTGTCGTAGAAATAGGTACACCGCGTGCGTTGCAGCAGATTGCCGCCCACGGTCGCCATGTTCCGAATTTGGGCCGAGGCGCCGGCCAGGATTGCGCGCGACAGCAGGGGATAGCGCATGCGCACCGCGCGGTGTTCGGCGAGTGCCGTGTTGCGTACGGCGGCGCCGATCAGCAGTCCGCCATCCTCGGTCTCTTGGATTGTGGCGGGGAGGCCGCTGACGTCCACCAGTCGCTCGGGTCGAGCGACCGTCTCACGCATCAAATCGACAAGGTTGGTGCCGCCGCCGAGATAGGCGGTGCCGGTGATCGCGCCTTGACGTAGCGCGTCGGCGGTGTCGGTCGCGCGGGTATAGTCGAAGGGGGTCATGCGGACACCTCTGCCGCGAAGGTTGCTCGGATCGCGTCGACGATGCCGTTGTGCGCGCCGCAGCGGCACAGGTTACCGCTCATCCGCTCCTGGATCTCCTCGCGCGTCCAACGCGCCTCGGATGAAAGATCGGCGCTAACGTGACTTGGTACACCGCGCTCCAGCTCGCTGGCCATGCCGATCGCCGAGCAGATTTGCCCCGGGGTGCAATAGCCGCACTGGAAGCCGTCATGTTCGACGAAAGCGGCCTGCAACGGGTGAAGCGCGTCGCCGTCGGCCAGCCCCTCAATGGTCGTGATCGCTCGTCCGTCATATTGTACTGCGAGCGCAAGGCAGGACAGGATGCGCTCCCCGTCGACCAGCACCGTGCATGCCCCGCACGCGCCCTGATTGCAGCCCTTCTTCGTTCCGCTCAGATGCAGGCCTTCGCGCAAGTGGTCGAGAAGGGAAACGCGGGGGTCGGTAGGGACATACACCTCTTTCCCATTCACGATGAGCGACATGGCAGGTCCTTTCGCGTTTGGCTTGTACCAGATGAATAGCAGGCGAACCAAGCACACGCCATCACGGCGCCAAGCCATCCACTCTGTGCGGTCGTAACCTCTTTTACGAACCGCGTCGGTTTAAGATCGGCCGAGTAAGCGACAATCTGGGTCAGGCGTTATGTGACGCGGTGAATGAGCGGCGGCTTCGGGATGCGCGGAATCGACCGTTGATGTTTGTATCTGGTCCTATTCGCAACTGATCGCTCGCTGAGCTCAAGATGTGTGAAACGCACATAGTCGTGCGTCTCCACAGCATGTGAGGATAGTAGCCGGAGCGACTCAAAGCGCGATATCGGCTGGGCCATTCACAGGCTTTGCGCGTTTCGAGGTAGTTAGGAGACGCGGATGCCTGATTGGTCGGCGATGTTCACGCCAGAGCTATCCCTCCTTGAGGTCATTGCCCGCGGCACCATCATGTATCTCTTTCTCTTTTTGGTGATGCGTTTTCTGCTGAAGCGGGAAGGCGGGCAGGTGAACATCGCTGACATTTTAGTGGTAGTTGCTGTGGTTGACGGTGCACAACCGGCTTTCAGCGGCGACGCGCAGTCTATTACCGAAAGCGCGGTGTTCGTCCTGACGATATTGTTTTGGAGCTGGCTGCTGAATTGGGCAAGCTTCCGCTTTGAGCGCCTGAAGTTTCTTACCGCGGCACCGCCCCTGACCCTTTTCGAGAACGGCAAGCTAAATCGGCGAAACATGCGAAAGGCGCTGATGAGCCGAGAGGAGCTGATGCAGCAAGTCAGAGAAGAGGGCGGTCTCGACGATCTCAAGCAGATTGATCGGATCATCATGGAAGGGGACGGTGAGGTCACAGTGATCAAGAAGGAGGACGCCTGATCGAGCAATCGCCAGATACGCTAGGCACCGCTTATTCTCCGCTTCGTCGGGCGCGCTTTGCTGACTGCCGGATAGAAGGTTGATTTTTGCTAAAGTGCCTTCGCTTACCACTAAAATGAACGAATGGTCGAGGTTAGGAATGGAGATAGGTGACCTGCACGTCCACTTCTGGGGCGTGTCGCCGAACTATTCAGTGCGTCGGAGCAGGTCGACTAAGTCTTGCTTCCAAAAACGGGCTGCGGTGTGCGTACCATGACCGCGCGTATCAGCCGTCTCAGGGATTAGGCGAAACCGGGCATCTTTCATTCGGGCAACCGCGCGCTGCGGGTAATCAAGGTTGCGCGGATTGATGAAGTCATCAGCCGAGTTTACCCAGGTGGTTGGCGCGGTGATCGCTTCCAGTAGCGACCACGGATCGTAGGTACGCGACGCATCGACCTGATAGATCAGGTCATTCGCGTCCATGCCCTTGATCGATGCCGCCACCCGCTCACGTGCAAATGCCTCGGCAGCTTCACGCTGAGGGTATTGTGCTTGGAAGTACAGGGGGGCGGCACCGGCAACGAATAGCAGGCTGGCGGCAGTGCGCAGCCCGTGCGTAGGTGGAGTTCGGTATTCTCCACCCGCCCACGCCGGGTCTGTCTTGATCCCGTCAATTACAAGCTTGCGCCACATCCGGTTGAGGCCGGCGATCTCGACTGGTTCACAGGCCAGCGGCATCAGCGCGCGTGAAAAGTCAGGGTGCGTCTCACCCCAGACCAAGGTGTGCATGCAGCCCATCGACGTTCCCATGATGAGGCGCATGCGTCGAATGCCGAGCCCGTCGTGCAGCAGACGGTATTGCGCCTCAATCATGTCGTTATAATCGTAGCGCGGAAAGCGCATGTGCAGGCCATCCGACGGCTTTGCCGATTTGCCGTGGCCAATCCCGTCGGGGAGGATGATCCAGTAGCGCTTGATGTCCAGTGGCTGATCAGAGCCGTAAAGCTCGTCTGCGAACTGCGGCGCAAGGAACTGGCGACCCGTGCCGCCGGTGCCGTGCAGGACCATTACGGCATTGTCGATCTCACCCTTGGCGTTACGGTGAGGCGATCCTAGCGTCGTGTAGTTGATGCTTAACTCCGGTAGGGTCTCGCCCGAGCGGAAGCGAAAATCCCGGATGATGAATTGTGCATCGCGTGCCGGCCACTTCGAAACGGCCGGTGCCGGTTTTGACGCTGGCGTGAGCGGAGGGGTCTGGGTTGCGGCGGCTTGTAGGAGCAGAAGCGGCAGGAGAGACAGCATGCCTCATCGTCGCGCTCCGTTGCCTTGGGTGCAAGTTCGCATTTCGAACCGCCCTGCGCCATCCGATCACGCCCCCAAGCGAAAGGCCCCGCAACTTGGCTAGCCGGTTCGACTTGCGACCAACGGCCGGTGAATGGACGTCCGAAATTGGGAACCGGCCCGGGTGCTCTGAGTGACCGTTTCTGGGTCATTTGTCAGCAGCGGCAGACTTAGCTGAAGATGAAGCGGCGCCTGCGGGTTTGACGTGGCGGTCGAGCCAATCGGTCATCTGCCAAAGTGTCTCTTCTGTGGATTCTAGTGCTCGGTAGCCATGCGGCTCGTTCGGGAGGACGACATAGCGCACTGTCGCGCCATTGCCTTTTAAGGCGGCATACATCCGCTCCGACTGGATCGGGAACGTGCCGCTGTTGTCATCGGCGCCGCCATGGATGAGCAGGATCGGCGCCTTGATCCGGTCTGCGTAGGTGAAGGGCGACATCTCGGTATAGGTGGGCGTCGCCTGCCAATAGGTGCGTTGCTCAGCCTGAAAGCCGAAGGGCGTCAGGGTGCGGTTGTACGCCCCTGATCGTGCGATGCCGGCACGGAACAGGGTGGTATGGGCCAGCAGGTTGGCAGTCATGAACGCACCATAACTATGGCCGCCAACCGCCATGCGTGAGGGGTCGCCGACCCCGAGCTTGGCCACCGCGTTGACCGCCGCCTGTGCGTCCTGCTGGAGCTGTGTGACATAGGTGTCGTTCGCTTCGGCGCCGCCTTCGCCGATGATCGGCATCGCCGGGTTGTCGAGGATCGCATAGCCCTGCGTCAGGAGGAAGAGGTGGCTGATGCCGCGCGGTCGGACGAAGCGGTTACCCTGGTCGACAGTCTGCCCCGCGACCGTGGCATCGGTATACTCGGCAGGATAAGCCCAGAGCAGCGTCGGCAGCGGCCCGTCGCGCTTGGGGTCATACCCCGCGGGCAGGTAGAGCGTCCCCGATAGCGGTACGCCGTCGGCGCGAGCGTAGGTGATCGTCCGCTTCGTCACCCCCGCGAAGACGGGCGCGGGATCGGCGAAGGCGGTAATCGGCTTGGCATCGTCGCCCTTGACGGTGCGGATGACATAATTGGGGGCGAGCGTGGCGCTCTCGCGCCGTGTCAGGATCCGCTGGCCCTGATCGTCGAGCAGCGCAACGACCGTCTCGTAATAGGGAGACTTGGCGGTCCACCTGCGAACCTGCTCGCCGCCCGCGAGCGGCATGGTCGCAAGGAAAGGGAAGGCGCCCGCTTTGGTCGCACCATCACCCGTGACGAAGACGGCGTCGTGGCTGGCAGTGAAGCGCATCACCGGCTTACCCGCTGCATTCTCCTCGAGGATCGGCTCTCCGGGATCGCCATATTGGTCCTGATAATTGCGCGTCATCAGCAACCGGGTCTTGCCGGGCTGAGACGGCGCAACCGCGAAGCGATGCTCGGTTCGGGTCCGCCACTCGCTGTCGAGCACCAGCGCGAAACCGTCGTCGCCCCACATCGTCGTCGAATAGCGGGCAGGCGTCTGCGCCAGCTCGACCGGCGCCGCGTCGAAGGGTGCTGCCTGCATCATGACCCGGTCATGGAAGGCGACCTTGGCGCGCGGGTTGCCGCCGTCGAGCGCCTCGGCCCAGACCAGGGTCGCCGGAGCGTCCGAGCGCCACATCGCCTCACGCGGTCCTTTCACCGTCGCGTCAAAGTCTACCGGCAGGTCGTCGGCAAGCGGACGATCAACGAGCGTCCGCACCGGCTGTCCATCGATCGTCGACACCGCGATCTCGGTTGGGAAGAAGCGTGCCGGGAGTAGATAGGAATAGGGTCGCTTAAGCCGCTCGGTCAGGAGGTAGCGGCCGTTCGGCGAGACGCTGAACTCGGTGACGAGACCGGGCGTGCCGATCGGCTGAGCGTTGCCGTCGAGCGCGACCCGGACCAGCTGGCCGGTGAAATAATAGTCGAACAGCGCCTCATCGTGGGCGTCGCCGAGTAAGTCCTCGTACGTGCGCGCCGCAGAGGTGCGGCCGGCGCTTTCCTGAACGATCGGTCCGGTCGGGGTCGTCGCGGCGACGGGCGGTGCGCCGCGGCCACCGGGCACCGTGTTGACGATCAGCGCCTTGCTGTCGGGCGTCCAGACGAACGGCGTCCCGAACGTGCCGTTGATCATCGTGGCAACCGCCCGGGCGGTGCCGTTCCGCTCTGCTACCCACAGCGTTAGGCCATCCGATCCTTGCACGTAAAACGCCAGACGGCTGCCGTCAGGCGACCAGTCCGGCGCAGCAAACCGCGTCCCGGCCGGTAATGCGACCCGCGTCGTGCGGCCGCTGCTGACGTCCTTGAACGCCAAGCCGGTCAGCCACTGGACGCGCACCTCGGCCTGACCATTGGTCGCGGTGTCGATGCGGTACCCGCCAAGGCGCAGGATGGGTTTCGACAAATTGGCGATCGTCGGCAGGTTTTCGCGATCGATGATCGCAAGCGTCCGGTGATCCGGGCTGACCGCGACGACCGGGGTTGGCGGTGTCTCGAGCACCTTGGCAATTGCTGAAGGGGCACGGTGATAGGCGCTGCCGGGCGTCTGGGCAGCAGCCGTGGAGGCGAGAAGCAGGGCAACCAGACAAATACCGACGCGCATCAATGACCCCATGTTTGTTATGGGAGCTGGTGTGGCACGCTGCGCCGGAGCTCGCCAGCGAATACGCTAAAGAGGCTATTCAGAAAGCATCGATCATGTCGACTGGTAAGTAGCAGTTACAGGCCGGTGATTATAACCCGAAGCTAGTTAAATGCATAAAACGCCGTGAGCGCCCCATCCGATATAAGCCAGTACTAATTCGAAGGCCAAAATTCATTGATCATGACGACCTTGCTCAATCTGGCGGCATCGCATCACAAAATGCCAACAATCTGAGCAGAGGAGGGGGCTGGAAATGCCGCGCTAGTCGGCTATCGCCATCGGCGTAGCTGTAAGCGTCTTTCCGCTTTCCCCTAATCTGAGCTGTTCCGAGCGGCCGAGCGGGTTCGATCAAGCAGCCGATCCGCTCATATGAACGAGCGGCAGCTTTCGGGAAGCGATAAGGCGCGTGCGAACGGCCGAGATTGGGTCCACGGGTCGACGCCGAGACTAGGTCGGGCTAGCGTCAGCCAGATGCTCGGAACACTCTGCCGCTCCGCTGACCTCACCCTCAACAATGACGGAGCGCAACTGTTCGCACAAGCTTTGGACGAAGCTGCGTGCGGTTGCCTAGAGACTGCCCTGTCAGCGCTGCCGGCAAGGAGGCCGGGTGTGAGGATTGAGGAAGGGCGGCAGTTGCAGTCCTTCCTCGATCGCGCGGAACCCATCGGCGCGATCGCGGCATCCGCGCTCGGAGATCAGGCTCGCCCCGTTCGTGCGATCCTGTTCGATAAGACCGCGGAGCGGAACTGGGCGCTCGGCTGGCACCAGGACCGTACAATCGTGGTCAAAGAGCGAGTGAATACCGACGGGTACGGGCCGTGGACCGTCAAATCCGGGCTGATCCAGGTGGAGC
>NZ_JALNUQ010000027.1:0-48494 GCF_026540875.1 Sphingomonas sp. GM_Shp_2 | reverse complement strand
CGCCACCTGGCGCATGGGGCCGGAGGCGCCGGAGCAGGGCTGGACCGGCATTTCGCTCGCCGCCAGCGGTCCGGCGGATGCGGCCGTGATGATCTTGGTCGACTGCCCGGACCGCGACGACGGACAGGCGGGGCAATTGCTGTCCGGGGCGCCCGGTCGCCTGTTCGACCGGATGCTTGCCGCGATCGGCCTGTCGCGCGACACGGTGCACATCGCCGCGGTCTGTGCGCGCCGCCCCGCCGCCGGCCGCATGCCGCGCGAACTGGAAACCCGGCTGGGCGAAGTCTCCCGCCACCATGTCGGGCTGGTCGCGCCCAAAAGGCTGCTGCTGCTCGGCAATGCGGCGAGCCGTGCCATCCTTGGGACCGAAATGGGTCAGGCGCGCGGGATTTTGCACCGGCTTAACCATAGAACCGGCACCGAGGGGTCGACCGGCGAGCAGGATACCGGTGTGGTGGCAAGCTTCCACCCAAGGTTCCTGTTGGAAAAGCCGGTGGCGAAGGCGGAGGCCTGGAGGGATTTGCAGTTGCTGATGAAGGATATCGGGGCATGACGCGCACGCTGGCGATCGCATGCGCACTGGCGGCCGCCATGGCCGCGGCGGCGGCCACCGCCGAACCGGCCAATAGCGCAACCACCGCCAAGACCCCGCGCATCCCCACGCTGCTCGACGACGCGCAACAGGTCGGTTACCGCGCCATCTTCGGCGCGATCCGCGACGGCCGCTGGACCGATGCCCAGCTGCAGCTCGACGCGCTGAAGCCGGGTCCGCTCCACGCCATCGCTCGCGCCGAGCTCTACACCGCCAAGGGATCGCCGCGCGTTGATCTCGACAAGCTGCTCGCCGTCCTGAACGAAGCGCCCGAGCTGCCCCAGGCCGAGCAGCTCGCCCGCCTCGCCAAGTCGCGCGGCGCGAGCGAACTTCCCCCGCTTCCCGAAACCCAGACGCTGATCTGGCGCGACGGCGCGCCCCGCCGCGCCCGTGCCAAGAGCGTGAAAAGCGACGAAATCGCCGCCACCCTCGCGGTACAGATGCAGCCTTATGTAAAGGCGGACCAGGGTGCACCGGCACAGGCGCTGCTCGAATCCACCAGCGGCCTCACGCCCGAAGCGCAGACCGAATGGCAGCAGCGGGTCGCCTGGATGTATTTCCTCGGCGGCGACGACACCAACGCCCGCGCCATGGCCGCCAAGGCGGCCGTGGGCAGCGGCGAATGGGCGATCCAAGGCCGCTGGGCCGGCGCGCTGTCCGCCTGGCGTCAGGGCGACTGCGCCGCAGCCGAGAACGGGTTCGAGGGGGTTGCCGCCCGCGCACCTGACGTCGATCTGCGCGCCGCCGCGCTCTACTGGGCATCGCGTGCCGACATGGTGTGCGGCCGCCCCGACAAGATCGAGGGCCGGCTGAAGGCTGCCGCGCAGTTCGGCGAAAGCTTCTATGGTCAGCTTGCCCGACAGGCGCTCGGCCTGAAGACGCAGGCCCAGCCCGGCGGGCAATTGGTCGCCACCGACTGGGCCGCGCTCGACCGGCGCCCCAACATCCGTGTCGCCGCCGCGCTGGCGGAAATCGGCGAGAGCGAGCTGGCCGATACCGTGATCCGCCAACAGGCGCGCATCGGTGCCCCCGCCGAATTCCGCAGCCTCGTTCGCCTGGCCGAATCGCTCGACCTCCCGGCGACCACCGTCTGGCTGGCGCATAACTGCCCGGCCGGCGTCACCGCCACCGCCGAGGCACGCTACCCCACCCCGAACTGGACGCCGGACAGCGGCTGGCGCGTCGACAAGGCGCTGGTCTATGCCCACACGCTTCAGGAATCGGGTTTCCGCAACAAGGTGGTGAGCCCCGCCGGCGCCTATGGCCTGATGCAGATCATGCCCGCCGCCGCGACCGACTTCGCGCGTGAACGCGGCGTTTCCATCGACAAGTCCGCACTGACCAAGCCGTCCACCAACATGGATGTCGGCCAGCGCCATCTGGAGAGGCTGCGCGACATGGCGGGCATCACCGGCGGCCTGCTGCCCAAGGTGATCGCGGCCTATAATGCCGGCCCCAAGCCGGTCGGCGAATGGAACAGCATCGTGCATGACGGCGGCGATCCGCTGCTCTACATCGAAAGCATCCCCTATTGGGAAACGCGCGGCTACGTCACCACGGTGCTGCGCAACTACTGGATGTACGAGGGGCAGGCGGGCAAGGCCAGGTCGCCCAGCCGCACCGCACTGGCGCAGGGCATGTGGCCGCGCTTCCCCGGCCTGCCGGGCGCCGCTGCGGTCCGCATGAACGCAAAGCCCAATCCGCGCGCCACCGCCGACGCCACCACCGCCATCGCGGTACAGGCGGCGGTCAGTCCGCAATCGACCACGGTGACGCGTGCCGATTGATCCCACCCGCACCTTCCGCCCGGTCCGCATCGCCGTTCTCACCGTCTCCGACACCCGCAGCCTGGCCGAGGACCGCTCCGGCGACACGCTCGTCGGCCTGTTGACCGGCGCGGGTCACGAACTCGCCGACCGCGCGATCATCCGCGACGAGGCGGAACAGATCGTCGCGCGCCTGCACGCCTGGATCGACGATCCCGAGGTCGATTGCATCCTGACCACCGGCGGCACCGGCGTCACCGGCCGCGACGTCACACCGGAGGCGGTGGAGCGCGTCGCCGACAAGATGATCCCCGGCTTCGGCGAACTCTTCCGCTGGCTCAGCTACCAGACGATCGGCACCTCCACGGTCCAGTCGCGCGCCTGCGCCTGCGTCACCCGCGGCACCTATATCTTTGCCCTGCCCGGCTCCACCGGCGCGGTGAAGGACGCCTGGAACGGCATCCTCAAGGATCAGCTCGACAGCCGCCACCGCCCCTGCAACTTCGTGGAACTGATGCCCCGCCTTCAGGAGCGTTGAGCCTCACCCGGCATCCGGCTGCATCGCGGCCAGTTCATGCCCGTCCATGTCGCGGAAATGAAATCGCCGCCCACCGGGAAAGGCGAAGATCGGCACGCTGATCGTGCCCCCCGCCCCGGCCACGGCGGCCAGCGCCGCCTCCAGGTCCGCCACCTCGATCACCGGCAGCGGCTGGCGCACCGCGTCGCGGTCGGCATCCAGCCCGATATCGGTATCGCCCGACATCGTCGCCGCATAGCTCGGCCCGAAATCGCTGAAGTCCCAGCCGAACGCCTGCGCATAGAAACGCTTCGCCGCCTCCCGGTCGCGCACCGGCAGTTCCAGATAGTTCAACCGCGCCATCTCGTCGCCTCCCTTGTTCTTGCTATGTTCTGACACGCCCGATAGCATCGCGCAATGGCAAAGACTCGCCCCCAGCGCGGCGCCACGATGAACGCGGCCAGCACCCGCTTCAACCTGCCCGGCCATGAAGCCGATGGTGACTGGCTCGACGCGCGCGAGGCGATCGACGGCGAGGCCCCGCGACTGCGCACCACGGTGACGGTCGAACGCCCCCGCACGATCATCGCTCGCAACGCCTCTCCCGACGTCCCCTTCGACCGCTCGATCAACCCGTATCGCGGCTGCGAACATGGCTGCATCTACTGCTTCGCCCGCCCCACCCACGCCTTTCACGACCTGTCCCCCGGCCTCGACTTCGAAAGCCGCCTCTTCGCCAAACCCGACGCCGCCACCCTGCTCCGCACCGAACTCGCCCGGCCGGCCTACACCCCCGCCCCCATGGCGCTCGGCACCAACACCGACCCCTATCAACCCATCGAGTTCGACTGGCGCATCACCCGCAGCGTGATCGAAATACTGGCGGAAACCCGCCACCCGCTGACCATCACCACCAAGTCCGATCGCGTCGTCCGCGACCTCGATCTGCTCGGCCCCATGGCGGCTGACGGGCTTGCGGCGGTGTGTATGTCGATCACCTCGCTCGACCCGAAGATCGCCGGCACCATCGAGCCGCGCGCGCCGCATCCCGAACGCCGTCTTGCGGCGGTCCGCCGCCTCGCCGATGCCGGCGTGCCCGTCTATGTCTCGATCGCCCCCGTCATCCCGGCGATCACGGACCATGAAATGGAGCATCTGATCGAACGCGCCGCGCAGGCCGGCGCCCGCAACGCCTTCTTCATTCCCGTCCGCCTGCCCCACGAGGTCGCGCCGCTGTTCCGCGCCTGGCTCGACGCGCATTTCCCCGACCGCGCCGGCAAGGTGATGGCGACGATCCAGGCGATGCGCGGCGGGCGCGACAATGATCCGGACTTCTTCAACCGCATGAAGGGCAGCGGCCCTTGGGCCGACCTGCTGCGCACCCGCTTCCACATCGCCTGCCGCCGCCACGGCCTCAACCGTGAGCGTATTACCTTACGCACTGATCTGTTCCGCAAGCCGGCCGGGGCGCAGGGCGAGTTGTTCTGACCTCAAAGGATCGCGCGGCCATCCCAGCCGTTGAACCTACGAAGGAGACGAACGATGATCGACCCCGAGCAGGAACCGCAGCAAGACGACGCCCCCACCGAGCAGGAATCGGGTGCCGGCTACGGCAACAACGCCGAAGAGCCCGAAGGCGAAAGCAAGTAATCCATACAATCCCTCTCCCCTCCGGGAGAGAGGGACCCACGGCGCAGCCGTGGGGAGGGTGAGGGGCAGACCAGCAGTGCTGCGCAGCTTTGGCCGCCCCTATATCACCCCACCAGCGCCAATCGCGCGTCGGAGTTCTTCATCTCCACCCCCGTCACCCCCGGCAGGGTTTCGACATGCTCGGCCAGTTCAGCGTCGAGCAGGAAGTCGCGCCCGAGCATCACCATCGCCTCGCCCCCGCCGGGAAGCGTCAGCCGCGCGCGGACTTCCCCCTTGGCGCCGCGATGTTCGGACAGCAACGCGGCGAGCGGGCGGAACGCCGCTGCATCGCGGATCGCCACCTCCAGCACGAACCGCGCCTGCGACGCCAGATTCTCGAACGGCTGAATACGCTTGATGCTGACCCGCGGCGCCTCCTCGCCCGACCGGCGGTCCAACTCCACGGTGACCAGCCCGCATCCGCCGACCCGCGCCGCATCCTCCAGATCCTTGGCCACCGCATCGTCGAAACACGTCGCCAGGAACTGCCCCGTCGCATCGGATACCTGCGCCATCATATAGCGCTTGCCTCGCGCCGAGGTCCGCCACCGCGCATCCTCGATCAACAGCGCCATCGTCGCGCCCGCACGCGTACCGTCGTCCGGGATCACCAGTTCCGACAGCGCGGTATAGCTGCGCGCGCCGTGCATCCGCGCGATATGCGCGTGCCGGTCGACGGGATGCGCGGAGAAATAGAAGCCGAACGCCTCCTTCTCCTGCTCCATCTTTTCCGACAGGCTCCACCGCGCATTCGCCGGCAGCTTGATCGCATCGCCCGCCTGCGGCCCGTCGCCGAACAGGCCACCCTGCCCGCTCGTCCGCCCGGCATGGGTGCGCGCCGCGATCGCCAGGATCGTCTCGGCCACCGCATGCACACCGGCGCGGTTCGCCTCCACCCCGTCGAACGCGCCTGCCGCCGCCAGCGTCTCCAACTGCCGCTTGTTGATCAGGCGCGGGTCGACCCGGGTCGCCAGTGCATCCAGCGTGGTGAAGGCACCGCCCGCGACGCGCTCGGCGACCAGCTTCTCCATCGCCCCCTCGCCGACCGACTTTAGCGCGCCCAGCGCATAGCGGACGGCCAGTCCCTCGCCATGCACCTCGACATCGAACTCGGCCTGACTGGCATGAATGCACGGCGGCAGCATGGTCACGCCCATGCGGCGCGCATCGTCGACAAAGATCGCCAGCTTGTCGGTCAGCGCCATGTCGTAGCACATCGACGCGGCGTAGAATTCGTGGGGATGATGCGCCTTCAGCCACGCCGTCTGGTAGGCGAGCAGCGCATAGGCGGCGGCGTGGCTCTTGTTGAAGCCATATCCGGCGAACTTGTCGATCAAGTCGAACAGCTCGTTCGCCTTGGCCTTCGGGATGCCGTTGGCGCTCAGGCATCCCTCGACAAAGGTCGCGCGCTGCGCGTCCATCTCCGCCTTGATCTTCTTGCCCATTGCGCGGCGCAGCAGGTCGGCGCCGCCCAGCGAATATCCCGCCAGGATCTGCGCGGCCTGCATCACCTGTTCCTGGTACACGAAGATGCCGTAGGTCTCCGCCAGGATCGGCTCCAGCAGCGCATGCGGATAGACGATCTCTTCCGTGCCCTGCTTGCGTCGCCCGAACGAGGGGATATTGTCCATCGGCCCCGGCCGGTAGAGCGAGACGAGCGCGATGATGTCGCCGAAATTAGTCGGCCGGACCGCGGACAGCGTCCGGCGCATGCCTTCCGATTCCAGCTGGAACACGCCCACCGTGTCGCCCTTCTGGAGCAGGCCGTAGGTCGCCTCGTCATCCCAGGGCAGCGCGGCAAGATCGATCTCGACCCCGCGCTTGTTCAGCAGTTTCACCGCCTTTTGCAGCACGGACAGCGTTTTCAGGCCGAGGAAGTCGAACTTCACCAGTCCGGCGCCCTCGACATATTTCATGTCGAACTGCGTCACCGGCATGTCGGATCGCGGATCGCGGTAGAGGGGCACCAGTTGCGCCAGCGGCCGGTCGCCGATCACCACGCCAGCGGCATGCGTCGACGAGTGGCGCGGCAGGCCCTCCAGCTTCGTCGCCAGGTCCAGCAGGCGCCGGACCTGGTTGTCGTTGGCATATTCCTTGGCAAGCTCGGGCACGCCGTTCAGCGCGCGCTTCAGGTCCCAGGGATCGGTCGGGTGGTTGGGCACCAGCTTGGCCAGCCGGTCGACCTGGCCATAGCTCATCTGCAGCACGCGGCCCGTGTCTTTCAACACCGCGCGCGCCTTCAGCTTACCGAAGGTGATGATCTGCGCCACCTGATCGCGACCGTATTTCTCCTGTACGTAGCGGATCACCTCGCCGCGCCGCGTTTCGCAGAAGTCGATGTCGAAATCGGGCATCGACACGCGTTCCGGGTTCAGGAAGCGTTCGAACAGCAGGCCCAGCTTCAGCGGATCGAGGTCGGTGATCGTCAGCGCCCAGGCGACGACCGAACCCGCGCCCGAACCACGCCCCGGCCCCACCGGAATATCATGATCCTTCGCCCATTTGATGAAGTCCGCAACGATCAGGAAATAGCCGGGAAAGCCCATCTGGATGATGATGTCGACCTCGAAGGTCAGGCGCTCGTGATACGCCTCGCGCCAGCCCGGCGCCCCCTCGCCCTCCAGCTCGGCAATGCGGTCGAGCCGCGCCTCCAGCCCGGCCCGCGCGTCGCGACGCAACATCTCCGCCTCGCCGTCACGGTCGCCCGCCAGGCTGGGCAGGATGGGTTTCCGCCACGGCGCCATCACCGCGCAGCGCTGCGCCACGATCAGCGTGTTGTCGATCGCCTCGGGCAGGTCGGCGAACAGCGCCTTCATCTGCGCCGCCGGCTTCAGCCATGCCTCCGGACAGCTACGCGGCCGGTCCTCGCTTTCCACATAGGTGGAATTGGCGATGCACAGCATCGCGTCATGCGCATCGCCGAAGGCGGAGTCGGTGAAGCAGCACGGGTTCGTCGCGACCAGCGGCAGGTTCCGGTCATAGGCCAGGTCGATCAGCGCCTGCTCGGCCGCCATCTCGACCGGATCGTCGCGCCGGCACAGCTCCACGAACAGCCGGTCGCCGAACAGCGCCTGCAAACGGTCCGCATAGATGCCCGCACGTGCCGGCTGATCCTCCGCGAACAGCCGCGCCAGTCCGCCCTCCCCGCCCGCGGTCAATGCCACTAGCCCGTCGCAATGCCGCGCCAGCGTCTCGAAGCAGACATGCGCCGGCAGCTCGATCGGCCGTTCCAGATGGGCCGCCGACACCAGCGCGCACAGATTGTCGTAGCCGCGTTCGTTCTGCGCATAGAGCGCGATCCAGTCCAGCACCGGCGGCACGCCCTCGGGCATGTCCGGCCGGGCAAGACCCAGCATCGTGCCGACCACCGGCTGCACGCCCGCCTTCTTGGCCGCGTCCGAAAACGCCATCGCGGCATACAGGCCGTTACGATCGGTCAGCCCGGCGGCGGGAAACCCTTGCGTCTTCGCCTGCGCGGCGATCGCCTTGGGGTCCATCGCCCCGTCGAGCATCGTGAAGGAGGAAAAGATGCGGAGCGGGACATAGCCGGAATGCATCGCATCCCCATAGCCCGACCCGCATGATTCGACCAGCACGGAACCCTCGTCCGATCGACCCGTTGCGATCGTGAATCACAGGAAGAAAGCCCGCATGACCGACGCCTCCCAGGATCCGCAAATGTCCATCGGCACCCCCAGGGTCGGGTCCGGCTGGGGCTGGATATTGGGCTATGGCATCCTGTCCGCGGCGATCGGCGTCGCCGCATTCGCCTGGCCCTTTTCGGCCACGCTTGCCGCGACGCTGGTGATCGGCGCGTGCTTTATCGCCGCCGGCATCGTCTCGATCGGCGCCGGCATCTTCGGCCAGGGGCATGAGGGGCGCGGCTATGCGATCGGTTTCGGCCTGTTGTCGCTGTTCATCGGCCTCATCATGGCGTTCGAGCCGGCGACCGGCGCATTGTCGCTGACGCTCCTCGTCGCCGTCTGGCTGGGTCTTCGCGGCATATTGGAGATCGTCTGGGGCCGCCGCATGCGACGCGGGCGCGGCGCAATGTTTGCGCTCGGCGCACTCAACATCGTGCTTGCCCTGGTGGTGCTGGCGACGCTGCCGTGGAGCGCACTGACCCTGCCGGGCTATATCCTCGGCCTCAGCTTCCTGTTCGGCGGCATCACCGCCATCGTCTCGGCCCTGAACCACAAAAAGGGCGCAGACGCCTTCGCGCTCTGATCCATAAGCCCTCTCCCCCCGGGGGAGAGGGCTGGCTTTACAACAATCCTTCGATATCCGCCGCCAGTTCCTCCGGCTTCGTCGTCGGCGCATAGCGTCGCACCACGCGCCCCTCGCGGTCGACGAGGAACTTCGTGAAGTTCCACTTCACCGCCTTCGATCCCAACAGCCCCGGCGCCTCGTCCTTCAACAGCACGAACAGCGGGTCCGCATCCGCCCCGTTCACGTCGATCTTGGCAAACACCGGAAACGTCACGTCGTAGCTGGTCGAACAGAAGTTCGCGATCTCCGCCGCATCGCCCGGCTCCTGCGCGCCGAACTGGTTGCACGGGAAGCCCAGCACCGAGAATCCTCGCGCCCCATAGCGGCGGTGCAGCGCCTCCAGCCCCTCATATTGCGGCGTGAACCCGCATCTGGACGCGGTGTTGACGATCAGCAGCACCTGCCCCGCATGGTCGGACAGCGACACCATGCCACCGCCCGCTGCCTTCACGGACAGATCGGTTACGCGCATTCCAGCATCCCCTCATGCAGCCGCACGACGCGGTCCATCTTCAATGCCAGCCGTTCGTTATGCGTGGCCACCAGCGCCGCCGAACCCTCGCCCCGCACCAGCCGCAGGAATTCGGCCAGCACCACCTGCGAAGTATGCTCGTCCAGATTGCCCGTCGGCTCGTCCGCCAGCACCAGCGCCGGCCGGTTGGCCAGCGCCCGCGCCACCGCGACCCGCTGCTGCTCGCCCCCCGACAACTGGCTCGGCCGGTGCGTCAGCCGATGCCCCAACCCCAGCGCGGTCAGCAACGCCGTCGCCCGCTCCTGCGCCGGCACCGTCTCCGCCCCATGCACCAGTTGCGGCAGCACGACATTCTCGATCGCGTTGAAGTCGGGCAACAAATGGTGGAATTGATAGACGAAGCCCAGCCGGTCACGCCGCGTGATCGTGCGGCCGTGCGCGTCCAGCTTCGCCACCTCTTCGCCGGCGATACGGATCGATCCGGAAAAGCCGCCTTCCAGCAGCCCCACCGCCTGCAACAGCGTCGACTTGCCCGATCCGGACGGCCCGAGCAGCGCGACGATCTCGCCTGGCGCGATCGACAGGTTCACGCCGCGCAGCACGTCGATCGTCTGCCCACCCTGCGTGAAGCTGCGCGCCAGATCGGTGGTCTGGAGAACGGGTTCACTCATAGCGCAGCACCTGTACGGGATCCGTGCTCGCCGCCTTCCAGGCCGGGTAGAGCGTGGCGAGGAAGGAGAAGATCAGGGCCATCGCCGTGATCACCACCACCTCCACCGGATCGGTCTTGGACGGTAATTCGGTCAGGTAGCGGATCGACGGGTCCCACAGATTCTGACCGGTGACGAGTTGCACGATGTTCACCACCCCCTGCCGATAGAACAGGAAGATCGCACCCAGGATCAGGCCCGCCACCGTGCCCAGCGCGCCGATGGTGGTGCCCACCACCATGAAGATGCGCATCAGCCCGCCGCGCGTCGCGCCCATGGTGCGCAGGATCGCGATGTCCCGCGTCTTGGCGCGCACCAGCATGATCAGCGAGGACAGGATGTTGAACACCGCCACCAGGATGATGATCGACAGCACGGTGAACATCGCCACCCGCTCCACCGCCAGCGCCTCGAACAATTGCGCGTTCATCGTCCGCCAGTCGGCGATCACCGCGCGCCCGCCCATCCTGTCGGCCAGCGGCGCCAATATCTCCCCGACCCGGTCGGCATTCACCGTCTGCAACTCGATCATGCCGACCGCGTCACCCATCAGCAACAGGGTCTGCGCATCCTCGATCGGCATGATGACATACGCCTTGTCGTAATCGTACACCCCGATCTCGAAGATGGCGCCGACCTTGTAGCTCATGATGCGCGGCATCGTGCCGAACGGCGTGGTCTGCCCCTGCGGACTGATCAGCGAGATGTCCGATCCCACCGTCGCGCCCAGCGCCTCGGCCAGGCGGCTGCCGATCGCAATCCGATTGCTGCCCGGCGTGACGCTGGACAGGTTACCCATCACGATCTTGGACCCGATGGCACTGTTGCCGCGAATGTCGGCGACGCGCATGCCGCGCACCAGCACGGCCTCGACGCGGCCGTTATAACTGGACATCAACGGCTGCTCGATCAGCGGCACCGCGCTGGTCACGCCCGGCGTCCGCTTCGCATCGCGCACGATGTCCTGCCAGTCGGGCAGGCGCCCGCCGATGCCCTGCACCACCGCATGGCCGTTCAGGCCGACGATCTTGTCGAACAGTTCGGCGCGGAACCCGTTCATCACGCTCATCACGATGACGAGCGCGGCGACGCCCAGCATCACCGCGACCAGGCTGATCGACGCGACCAGGAAGATAAAGGCTTCCCCCTTGCCCGGCAGCAGGTAGCGCCGGGCGATCATCCGTTCGTAGCGAGAGAGGATCATGGGCGGGTCGATCGATCCTTGGAATGCATGATACAGGCTCTAGGCGGCACCTGCCGGGCTGGCAATGGCGCGCGATGTTGCGCGCAAGTCACAGCGCCCGGCCAATCGTGTAAGCTCGTCTTGATGACGCGTGACAAAGCCCGGTGGCTTACCTAGCAAGAACTCACTTGAGACACAGGCAACGGCCGTGGTTCGGGGAATGCTCTTCCGCCCGCCTTTCAAGGGGCTGGAGCGAGAGCGGGACAAGGGGGCTGACGAGCGATCGTCACGCAGGCGCCCGGATCGGCAACGGTCCGGGCGTTTGCTTTTTCGGCAACATGCCGTGCAGCAGAACCACGCGGAACCGGAATTGTTTCCGCCGGAATGCCGCCGAAGCCGACATGGGATACGGGGAGCTTCCAGACTGCCGTTCCCACCGCCGACTCCGGCGCCCTGGACGGGATTTTTACCTAGCGCAGCGAAGATGAACGGCAGGTGGCTGATTGATGTGGTTTATGATCTTGCGTGCGTGGCACCGAGGTCAGGAAACGACGCGCGATCCAGCGCCCTCTCCCCTTCGGGGAGCATCAGGTAAGCAGCGCCCCGCGCTACTTAGTCCATGCCGGGGGCATGGACGACCTGATGCTGGAGGGGACCCACGGCGAAGCCGTGGGGAGGGTGAGGGGCTGCCAAGCAGCGCAGAACTGCCGGCCTACCCCTCACGCTCCCGCTCCCCCGGGGGGGAGAGGGAAAGCGCCCCCTACCCCCGCAAACCCGCGGCCGCCCGCGCCTTTGCCTCAACATCCGCCATCGACCCGCCGGTTACCCAGCTTCCGCCGACGCACAGCACCGGCTTGAACGCCAGCCAGTCGGGCGCCGACGCCTCGGTGATCCCGCCGGTCGGGCAGAAGCGCGCCTGATAGAAGGGTGCCGCCAGCGCCTTCAGCGCCTTCAGCCCGCCGCTCGTCTCGGCCGGAAAGAACTTGAAATGGGTCAGCCCCAGGTCCAGCCCGCGCATGATGTCGCCTGCGGTGGCAATTCCAGGCAGATAGGCGATGCCGCTGTCGATCACCGCGCGGCCCAGCCGGTCGGTCAGGCCGGGCGACACGATGAACTCGGCCCCTGCGTCCGCAACGTCGCGCAACTGCTGCTCGTTCACGACCGTGCCTGCACCGACGATCGCGCCGGGCACCTTTTTCATCTCGGCCATCGCCTCCAGCGCCGCCGGCGTACGCAGCGTCACTTCCAGGACGCGCAGGCCGCCGGCGACCAGCGCCTCGGCCAGCGGTTTCGCGGTGGCGGCATCCTCGATCACCAGCACCGGGATGACGGCGCTGGTCTGCATGATGGTGGCGATATCGGTCATTGGATCGGTTCCCCGTGGATCGGAAATCAGGCGGTATGCTGCTGCGCGAACGCCGCGGCGGCGCCGAACAGTCCGGGCTGCGGATGGGTGATGAGCTTGACGGGCAGCTTCGCCATCATCGACTGGAAGCGGCCCTTGGCGACGAAGCGCTGGTCGAAGCCGGAGCGGATCAGCTTGTCCTTGATGCGGAATCCCAGCCCGCCGGCGATCACCACGCCCTTGGCGCCCTGCACCAGCGCGAAGTCGCCCGCCACTGCACCCAGTGCGAGGCAGAAGCGGTCGAGCGCGGCCAGCGCGATCGAATCGGTGCCCTCCAGCGCCTCGGTCCAGATTGCCTTGTCGTCGCGGCTGGGCACGGCGCGCCCCTCCATCTCCGCCAGCGTCTCGTAGATCGCGACGATCCCGGGGCCAGAGCAGATGCGCTCGGCGGACACGCGGGTAAAGGTGCGACGCAGCCGGCGCAGGAACGCATCCTCGATGCCGTCCAGCGGCGAATAATCCATGTGGCCGCCCTCGGTTTCCAGCACATGGTAATAGCCGCCCGTCTTGAACACCTGCGCCACGCCCAGTCCGGTGCCGGGGCCGCATACCGTGGTGATGCCGGTGGCGGGAAGCGGCTCGTCTGGCCCGCACAGGTGCAGGAAATGCTCGTCGGACACCTGCGCGACCGCATGGCCGACCGCACCGAAATCGTTGATGACGGTATATATGTCGGCGCCCAGCCGCTCGGGGATCAGCGACGGGCGAATCACCCAGGGATTGTTGGTCAGGCGGATCACGTCGCCGGTGATCGGCGATGCGATGGCCAGCGCCGCCGCTCTCGGCAGCGCCCGGCCGACCTCGGCCTCGAATGCCTGCCACGCGGTCTGCAGCGAGGCATGCTCGGCCGTCTTCTGCGTGCTGACCTCGCCCAGTCTGACGACGCGGCCCCCTTCCACCTCGGCAATGGCGAAGCGGGCGTGGGTGCCTCCGATATCGACGGCTACGACTTCCATTGATCCTCTTCCCCTGCTCGCCACCGCACGCATGCCGCCCGCCACGACCGGGCGGCGGCCTGCATGCGGTCCTTCTCTTACAGCCCCGCGCCGGCCAGCACGGCGGACGCGCCCTTTTCCGCCTCGTCCGCCAGACCGCGGAACAGGCCGAACAGTTCGCGACCCATGCCGCTCGCGGCGGGCGGTGCGTCGGCTAGCGGCCGTGCTTCCCATTCGGCGGGGTCGACCAGCGCGTCCAGCGTGCCGGCCACCGCATCCAGCCGGATGATGTCGCCGTCGCGGATACGGCCGATCGGCCCACCGCCCAGCGCTTCCGGGCTCAGATGGATCGCGCACGGCACCTTGCCGCTCGCGCCCGACATGCGGCCATCGGTGACCAGCGCCACCCGGAACCCGCGATTCTGCAACACGCCCAGCGGCGGGGTCAGCTTGTGCAGCTCGGGCATGCCGTTGGCCCGGGGGCCCTGGAAGCGCATGACGACCACCACGTCCCGCTCCAGTTCGCCCGCCTTGAACGCCGCCAGCACGTCCGCCTGGTCGGTGAACACCCGCGCCGGCGCCTCGACCACCCAGCGCTCGCACTCGACCGCCGACACCTTGATGCACGCCCGCCCGATATTGCCGGACAGGATACGCATCCCCCCATCCGCCGAAAACGGCGCCGCCGCCGTCCTCAGAATGCTCTCGTCCCCGCTCTCCCCCACCGGCTCCCAGGCCAGCGCGTCCGCCGCGTCCAGCACGGGCCGGTTCGCATAGGCCGACAGGTCCTCGCCCGCCACGGTCATGATATCGCCGTGGAGCAGCCCTGCGCCCAGCAGTTCGCGGATCACGAACGGCATGCCGCCCGCCGCCTCGAACCCGTTCACGTCGGCAGAGCCGTTGGGATAGACCCGCGCGATCAGCGGCACGCTGGCCGACAACCGGTCGAAATCCTCCCAGTCGATCACGATCCCCGCCGCGCGCGCGATGGCGGGCAGGTGCAGCAGATGGTTGGTCGATCCGCCCGTCGCGAGCAGGCCGACCGCTGCGTTGACGATCGCCTTTTCATCGACGCAGTGGCCCAGCGGGCGCCAGTTCTCGCCGCGATGCCCGATCCCCGCCAGCCGGTGGACGGCGGCGCGGGTCAGTTCCTGGCGCAGCTTGGTGCCCGGATTGACGAAGGCGGCGCCCGGCATGTGCAGGCCCATCACCTCCATCATCATCTGGTTGGTGTTTGCCGTGCCGTAAAAGGTGCAGGTGCCCTTGCCGTGATAGGCGGCGATTTCGGCGTCGAGCAGTTCCTCGCGCGTCGCCTTGCCTTCCGCATAGGCTTCGCGCACCGCCGCCTTCTGCTTGTTGGCAAGGCCCGTCGCCATCGGCCCGCCGGGGATCAGGATCATCGGCAGATGCCCGAAGCGCAGCGCACCCATCAGCAGGCCAGGTACGATTTTGTCGCAGATGCCGAGAAGTGCTGCCCCTTCGAACGTCCCGTGGCTCAGCGCCACCGCGGTCGCGAGGGCGATGGTGTCGCGGCTGAACAGCGACAGCTCCATGCCGGCATAGCCCTGCGTCACGCCGTCGCACATCGCGGGCACGCCGCCCGCCACCTGCGCGGTCGCCCCCACCTCGCGTGCCCAGACCTTCATCAGTTCCGGATAGCGGTAATAGACGGCATGCGCGGACAGCATGTCGTTATAGGCGGTGACGATGCCGATGTTCATGCCGCGATCGGCCTTCATCGCCTCGCGGTCTTCATCCGTCCCGGCATAGGCATGCGCCAGATTGGCGCAGCCCAGGTTCGGTCGCCGGATCGCCGTCGCCGCCTCGCGCGCGATCAGGTCCAGATAGGCCTGACGCCCCGGCCGCGACCGTTCGATGATGCGGTCGGTGACCGCGGAAACGGCAGCGTTCAGCGTCACTGTTCGCTCCAATGGATATCGACGGGCAGTTCCACCTCGGCCAGCACCCGGCCGATCGGATAGGCGGACGACGCACCCTGCTTGATCGCGTCCTCCAGCACCTTCTTCTTCGCCTTGCCCGAAATCGCGATCATCAGCGCGCGCGCCGATGCGATGCCGGCGCGGCTCAGCGTCACGCGCGCGACCGGCGCCTCGGGCGGCAGCGGTTCAGGCATCACGCCCAGCGCGCGGCGCTCCTTGGGGCCGTTCAGCGCCTCGTCGAAATCAGGGCCGGGGAAGATCGAGGCGGTATGCCCGTCGCCGCCCACGCCCAGCAGGCAGAGGTCCAGCGGCCAGTGCAGATCCTGGCACAGCGCGTCCGCCGACCGGCCCGCGGCCTTGTAGTCCTCGGTCGCCGCCGGCACGATCGGGATCACCCGCGCGCCCTTGGGGATGAAGGTCTTGCCCAGCGCGGTGACGTTCGACAGCGGGTCGCCCAGTGGCACGATGCGCTCGTCGGTCGGCAGGATCGTCACCCGCTTCCAGTCCAGCTTGGCCTTGACCAGCTTTTCATAGATCGGCAGCGGCGTCTTGCCGCCGGCCAGCGCGATCACCGCCGCGCCGCGCGCATCGATCGCCGCCTCGATGATGAACTGGATATCGCCGGCAAGGGCATCGGCCATCTCGGCCGCGTCCTCATAATCCCACCATTCGATCTCGGTCATATATCCTGTCCTTGTGCATTCGCGCCGGCCCGCTCGTGCGGCCAGCGGCGTATCAGTCGTCCTGCCACGTCACGCCGTCGCGCTCGGTCAGCGCGATCGCGGCGGATGGGCCCCAGCTTCCGCTGGCATAGCTTTTCGGCTTCATCGCATTGGCGTCCCAGCCGGCGCGGATCGAATCGATCCAGGCCCACTGCGCCTCCACCTCGTCACGCCGCACGAACAGCGTCTGGTCGCCCTCGATCAGGTCGAGCAGCAACCGTTCATAGGCGATGCGGCGACGCTTGCCCGCGAACTCGGCGTCCATCGACAGGTTCAGCGGCACCTCGCGCAGGCGGATGCCGTCGCGGTCCAGCCCCGGTTCCTTGGCCATCACCAGCAGCTGGATATATTCCTCCGGCTGCAACCGGATGATCAGCGTATTGGGCTGGAGCAGCCCGCCGCGCCCCGCGAACATCGAATGCGGCACCGGCTTGAACTGGATCGCGATCTCGCTGCGCCGCGTCGCCATGCGCTTGCCGGTACGCAGGTAGAAGGGCACCCCCTGCCAGCGCCAGTTGTCGACATGCGCCTTGATCGCGACAAAGGTCTCCGTCGAGGATGGCTTGCCCAGTTCCTCGGCATAGGATTTGACGATCTTGCCGCCCACCGCGCCGTCGCCATACTGGCCGGTGACGGTCACGTGCGGCACCTCCTGCGGCTCCATCAGGCGCAGCGAGCGGAAGACCTTGGCCTTTTCGTCGCGAACCGCGGTACCGTCGAACCGCGCCGGTGGCTCCATCGCGATCAGCGCGAGCAGTTGCAGGATATGGTTCTGCACCATGTCGCGCAGCGCGCCCGCGCTTTCGTAATAGCCTGCGCGCTCTTCCAGCCCGACCGTCTCGGCGATGGTGATCTGCACATTGTCGATGCCATGCGCGTTCCAGATCGGCTCGAAGAAGAAATTGCCGAAGCGCAGCGCCAGGATGTTCTGGACCGTTTCCTTGCCCAGATAATGGTCGATGCGGAACGTCCGCTCCTCCGGAAAGGCGAAGGCGACCGCGTCGTTGATCTCCTTGGACGACGCAAGATCGTAGCCGAGCGGCTTTTCCAGACCGATCCGCACCGTGTTGCCGGCCAATCCGACCGACTCCAGGCCTTTGATCGTCGATTCGAACAGGCTCGGCGCGGTCGACAGGTAGATGGCAAGGCCGCCCGACACGTCGCCGACCTTTTCGGCCAGCGTCGGGAAGCCTTCCAGCGAGGATGCGTCGAGCGCCTGATATTGCAACCGCTCCAGGAAACCCTTGATCGCGCCCTCGTCCTTGCGATCGGCGGGCAGGAACGTGTCCAGCGCATGCGCGGCAAAGGCGCGGAAGCTGGAATCGTCATGATCGGAACGCGCGGTGCCCGTGATCGTCAACCCGTCGGGCAACAGCCCATCGGCGTGAAGGCCGTACAGCGACGGCAGCAGCATGCGCTGCGCCAGATCGCCGGTCGCACCGAACAGCAGAAGCTTGCCCACGGGGTTGCGCGTCATGGTGTCTCCTTACAGGACTAGCCCTGCGACCGGGTCGAGCCCGGCCATGATGTTGAGGTTCTGGACCGCTGCACCCCCGGCACCCTTGCCGAGATTGTCGAGCGTGGCGACCAGCCGCGCCTGTCCCGTGGCGCGATTGCCGCACAGGCGCAAGGTCATCCGGTCCGTTCCGGCGTTTTCCTCGATGCCGATCGCGCCGATATCGCCGCTTGCCACCGATACCAGCGCGCTGTCGGTATAGGCCTTGGCCAGCGCATCCTCCACCGCGCCCCAGTCGGCGTGGAGGAACAGCGGCACTTCGACCACCATGCCGCGATAGGTCGGCACCACGGCGGGCGCGAAGATCGGCGCGCGGGTCAGCCCGGCATGCGCCTGCATCTCCGGAATATGCTTGTGCGCCAGCCCCAGGCCATAGGGGCGGAAGGCGGACGCGCCCGGCGCCTCATATTCGGCGATCATCGCCTTGCCGCCACCCGAATAGCCGGACGCGGCATAGATCGACAGCGCGGCATCGGCCGCCACCAGCCCGGCCCGCACCAGCGGCCGCACCAGCGCCAGGAACCCGGTGGGGTAGCAGCCCGGATTGGACACGAACCGCGCCTGCGCGATCTTCTCCGCCTGGTCCGGCTCCAGTTCGGCAAATCCATAGGTCCAGTCCGGCGCCACCCGGTGCGCGGTGGAGGCATCCACCACCCGCGTCCGGTCGTTCGCGATCAGCGACACCGCCTCGCGCGCCGCATCGTCGGGCAGGCACAGGATCACGAAATCGGCATCGTTCAGCGCCTCGGCGCGCGCCGCCGCATCCTTGCGCCGTTCCTCGGGCAGCGTCACGACCGACAGGTCGCTGCGCCCCGCCAGCCGCTCGCGGATCTCCAGCCCCGTGGTGCCGGCCGCACCATCGATGAAGACGGTCGCGCTCATGCCGCCTCGTCCAGCAGGTCGGCATCGACATAGCCCGCCAGCCCCTGCTCGGCCGCCAGACCCCAGGCCAGGCCGCCGGCCACTTCCAGCACCTCGAAACGGGTGCCGGCATCCAGATCGGCCATCACTTCGCTTGTCCTCTCGCGTGCGACACGCAAGCACGTCGCCTGTCGCAGCGTGCGTAGCACCGGGGCGGCATAATGGGGGGCGAATACGTATTCGGCCAGGCGCACGTCCGCCAGGTCGCCGCGCACCGCATGGGTACGCGGGTCCAGGCGAACGGTCGGCCCGCTAAGCTGGAACGCCCTGCGGGATGGAGCCGTGCCGGGCTGGGGCGTCGCCTTCACCGATGAAATGCCCGAATTCTTCAAGAAAGTCCGCCCCTTCAGATGTGCGTGCGACGAAGATGTTGCGCTTGTCGCTGTCGTCGCGCTGGCGGCGCAGATAGCCGAGGGCGCCCAATCTGTTCAAGGCACGCGTCACCACCGGCTTCGACACGTTCAAACAGCGCGCCAGACCGCGCACCGTGTGCGGGCCGGGTCGCAGGTACACCACCATCAACAGTGCCATCTGTCGATTGGTCAGGTCCGGTTCACCGGATCGCACATAGTCCACCAGCGCGGTCATCCATACCGCCAGCGACTGGGCTTCGACAGGTGCTGCCACGTTCGCGAATCCACTAGCTGTTCCGGGCATTTGCCGGGCGTTGTTTCGCTGTCATAACGCCGCTTGGCACGGCAGGTTTCCGTCGAATCGCTGCGTTTGCGTACCGTTTGTGACGCAAAGGTCCGGATCGGTCCGGCGCACGCCGGTTGATCCCCACCGACCCCTCGCCTATGTGCGTGCCGTTACACACAAGCTTTGCCCGGGAAATCCAGCCCTCCATGTTCGCCTTCCTGCTCGTCGTCCACGCTATCATCGCCGCGGCTCTCGTCACGGTGATCCTCATGCAGCGGTCGGAGGGTGGCGGGCTCGGCATGGGCGGCAGTCCGTCCGGGCTGATGTCGGCACGCGGCGCGGCGGACTTCCTCACCCGCGCCACCGCGGTGCTGGCGACGCTGTTCGTCGGCTTCTCGATCGTGCTCGCGGTCTATGCGGCTACCCGCGCCGCGCCGCAGATCGATACCTCGCTGGCGCGCACGCCGCCCGCGACCCAGACGGCGCCCGCCACGGCCCCTGCCCCGGTTCCGGCCGACAATGCGGCGGCGCCCGTCCAGCCCGCGGACAACTCGGCCGTTCCGCTGGCGCGCTGACGCCTTTCGTTTTTCGTCACGATAACAGGCACGGCTCGCCCGCATTCCCATGCGGGCGTGCATCTTTGCTGTTGTCGTCTACCCCCCATCCAAGCTAGGCGGTTCCTCCCATGGCGCGGTATATTTTCATCACCGGCGGCGTGGTCTCGTCGCTCGGCAAGGGCCTCATGGCGGCCTCTCTTGCGGCTCTTCTTCAGGCACGCGGCTACCGCGTGCGCATCCGCAAGTTCGACCCTTATCTGAACGTCGATCCGGGCACGATGAGCCCGTATCAGCATGGCGAGGTGTACGTCACCGACGACGGGGCGGAGACTGATCTCGATCTCGGCCACTATGAACGCTTCACCGGCGTTGCCAGCCGTCAGTCGGACAACGTCACCTCAGGCCGGATTTACAAGACGATCATCGAGCGCGAGCGTCGCGGCGACTATCTGGGCGCGACCGTGCAGGTCATCCCGCACGTCACCGACGCGATCAAGGCGTTTGCCCAGGCCGATACGCTGGACGATGACGGCGAGGATCTGGATTTCGTGCTGTGCGAGATCGGCGGCACCGTCGGCGACATCGAATCGCTCCCCTTTATCGAGGCGATCCGCCAGCTGAAGAACGAGCTTGGCCGTGGCCGCTCGATCTCGATCCACGTCACCCTCGTCCCCTATATCGCCGCCGCCGGCGAGCTGAAGACGAAGCCGACCCAGCATTCGGTGCGCGAACTGGCCGCACTCGGCGTCGCGCCCGACGTGCTGGTCTGCCGCTGCGAAAAGCCGCTGCCGCCGTCGGAGCGCGCCAAGATCGCGCTGTTCTGCAACGTGCCGTCCTCCGCGGTCATTCCCGCGCTCGACGCGGCCAGCATCTATGCGGTGCCGCTGCAATATCACGCCGAAGGGCTCGATTCGGAGGTGCTGCGCGCCTTCGGGATCGAACCCGGCGCCGCCCCCGATCTGGCTCGCTGGACCGAGATCGTCGACCGCCTCACCAATCCGGAGGGCGAAGTGACCATCGGCGTGGTCGGCAAATATGTCGGCCTGCAGGATGCCTACAAGTCGCTGAACGAAGCGCTCGTCCATGGCGGCATCGCCAACAAGGTGAAGGTCAACATCCGCTGGATCGACGCCGAGCTGTTCGAGGGCGATCACGGCGAGGTCGCCCAGCATCTGGAGCCGTGCCACGCCATCCTCGTCCCCGGTGCCTTTGGCGAGCGCGGTGCCGAGGGCAAGATCGCCGCGGTCCGCTTCGCGCGTGAGCGCAACGTGCCCTATTTCGGCATCTGCTTCGGCATGCAGATGGCCTGCGTCGAGGGCGCGCGCGACCTTGCCGGCATCGCGGATGCCTCCTCCACCGAGTTCGGCCCGACCGAACAGCCGGTCGTCGGCCTCATCACCGAATGGATGGGCCGCGCCGGGCTGGAAAAGCGCGAGGCGAGCGGCGACATGGGCGGCACGATGCGGCTCGGCGCCTATGACGCCAAGCTGGCCGGCAACAGCGTTGTCGCCTCCATCTACGGCAGCAACGACATCTCCGAGCGCCATCGTCACCGCTACGAGGTGAATACCGGCTACAAGGAAGCGCTGGAGAAGAGCGGCCTCGTCTTTTCCGGCATGTCGCCCGACGGCACGCTCCCCGAAATCGTCGAGCGGCCCGACCATCCCTGGTTCGTCGGCGTGCAGTTCCATCCGGAACTGAAGTCCAAGCCGTTCGACCCCCACCCCCTCTTCGCCAGCTTCATCGGCGCCGCGCTGAAGCAAAGCCGGCTAGTGTGACTGTTAAGTAGCCCTCTCCCCTCCGGGGAGCATCAGGTAAGCAGCGCCCCGCGCTGTTTAGTCTATGCCGGGGGCATAGACGACCTGATGCTGGAGGGACCCATCGCAAAGCGATGGGGGGTGAGGGGCAGCCCGGCAGCGCAACGCCCAAAACAAACAAAGCGCCCGGACCTCTCGGCCCGGGCGCCCCGCGGCGCCGTATCAAAGGGAGTTCGACGTCGGCGCCGAGCTTGGGCTTATGCGGCCTGGGCTTCACCCTGGTCCACATGCTCCACCGCAGCGAGCGGCTGGCCCGTCTTGATCGCGATCGTCTTGGGCTTCATCGCCTCCGGCACCTCGCGCACGAGGTCGATGACGAGCAGCCCGTCGTTCAGGCGCGCATCCTCCACGAACACGAAGTCCGCGAGTTCGAAGCGCCGCTCGAACGAGCGATTGGCGATGCCGACATGCAGGAAGTTGGGCGCACCCGCCTTTTCATCCTTGCGGCCGGCGACGAGCAGCAGGTTCTGCTGCGCGGTGATCTCGATCTCGTCACGGCTGAAACCGGCGACCGCGATGGTGATGCGGTACCGATCCTCGGCCAGACGCTCGAGGTTGAAGGGGGGATAATTCTCGGCCGTGGCACTGCGTGCGTTGGTTTCGAGAAGGTCGAACAGCCGGTCGAAGCCGATGGTCGAACGGCGATAAGGGGTCAGGTCGAGTCGCATTTGCAAAACCTCCAAAAGAAGCGAGTTGACGTCTGCGGGATGTCCAGTTCGCTGCGACATCCAGGCGCGGCCCGTGGCGGCACCGCACTGAACCTATTTGGTTCGCGCCAACCGCCATTCAAGAACCAGGATGCAAATTTCGACGCAATAGCTGCGCTTTGCCGCCGGCAAGGCACAGCCATGTTGAATATCCATCATATCAATAGAGATTACGCGGCGACCAGGGATCAAAAGGGAAATCGTTCATGTCGCTCACGCTCGCGCTGCTGCTCGCCGGCCAGATCGCCGCCGGTCAGCAGACCCCGCCGGACCAGACGGCAGGACCGCAGGACCCCGCGCCCCCCGCCGAGCAGGGACGCCTCGGCACCGCGCAGCAGGGCGGCGGCGACATCGTCGTCACCGCGCGCCGCCGCAACGAAACCGTGCAGTCCGTGCCCATCGCCATATCGGTCATCGGCGGCACCGCGCTGGCGGAAACCGGCGCCTACAATGTCAGCCGCCTGACCCAGCTTCAGCCGACGCTGCAATTCTATTCCACCAACCCGCGCAATTCCGCCGCCAATATCCGTGGTCTGGGCGCCCCCTTCGGCCTCACCAACGACGGGATCGAACAGGGCGTCGGCATCTATGTCGACCAGGTCTATTACAGCCGCATCGCGTCCGCGACGTTCGACTTCACCGATACCGAGCGCATCGAGATCCTGCGCGGGCCGCAAGGGACGCTCTACGGCAAGAACACCACCGCCGGCGCGATCAACATTTCCACCCGCGCGCCCAGCTTCACGCCGGAGGGCCGGGTCGAGCTGACCGGCGGCAATCTCGATTTCTTCCAGGGCAAGGCATCGATTTCCGGCCCGCTGGTCGACGATCTGGTCGCGATGCGCCTCTCCGCCTCCGTCACCACCCGCCGCGGCACGATCTACAATGTCCGGCAGGACGAATGGCAGAACAGCCAGGACAATGTCGGCGTGAAGAGCCAGATCCTCTGGCACGCCACCCCCACGCTCGACCTCACCCTGTCGGGCGATTACAACCGCCAGAACCCCAATTGCTGCGTGCAATACTACGCCCGCACCGGCGCGACCCAGCGTCCGCTCAACCGCCAATATGCCGCGCTCGCCGCCGCGCAGGGCTATGCCGTCCCCTCCACCAACGCCTTTGACCGGCTGACCGACGTCGACACCGATCTGCGCGCCCGGCAGGAACTGGGCGGCCTGTCGCTGCTCGCCAACTGGGATATCGGCGGCGCCGCGATCACCTCGGTCTCGGCCTGGCGCTTCTGGCATTGGGACCCGTCCAACGACCGCGACTTTATCGGCCTGCCCATCACCACCGTGTCGGCCAACCCCTCGCAGCAGAGCCAGGTCAGCCAGGAACTGCGCATCGCCTCGACCGGAGAGCGCCGCCTCGATTACGTCGCCGGCCTTTTCTACTTCTGGCAGTCGATCGATACGCAGGGTTTGCAGGTACAGGGCCCCGCCGCCAGCGCCTTCTTGCTCAACCCGACCAGCGCCGGCGGCCGCAACCCCGCGACCCTCGATGGCCTGACCTCGCGCAACACCATCGGGTTCAAGAACACGTCGGCGGCGCTGTTCGGCAAGCTGACCTGGCACGCCACCGATCGCCTGTCGATCTCACCGGGCCTGCGCCTGAACTACGACAAGAAGGACGGCTCCTATGTCTCGGTGGTCACCAACGGCACCAACACGCCGCTGACCGCCGACCAGCGCGGCGTCCTCGCCCCGCAAAGCTACCAGCCTAGTTTCGACAACTGGAACGTCTCCGGCGACCTGACCGTCGCCTATGACGTCACGCCCGACGTGCACTATTACGCCACCTATGCGCGCAGCTACAAATCGGGCGGCATCAACCTGTCGGGCCTGCCGCTCGATCGCAACAACAACCCGATCCTGGAATCGGCGCGCATCGACCCGGAAAAGGTCAATCACTTCGAACTCGGCCTGAAGACGCAGTTCGCCGACCGCCGCGCGACCGTCAACGTCGCCGCCTTCTGGACCGAGATCGAGGATTATCAGGCCACCGTCACCAACAATCAGGTCGGCGTGCTGCGCGGCTATCTGGCCAATGCCGGCAAGGTCCGCACCCGCGGCATCGAGATCGACAGCGCCTTTCGCCCGACTTCGCGCCTCAACCTCTACGCCAACGGCGCCTTCACCGACGCGAAATATGTCCGCTTCGTCGATGCGCCCTGCCCGCCCGAACTTGCCGGCGGCACCGCCCTCCAGCCTGGCCAGACACCCGCCCCCGCCGGTACCCCCGGTGCCAGCCCGGACAATTGCAATATTTCCGGCCAGTGGCTGCCCGGCATCTCGCGCTGGGCCTTTTCCTACGGCGCGGAATACGACCTGCCCGCCACCGTCGCCGGGGTCGAGGGTGCCTTCTACCTCGGCTATGACGGCAGCTACCGGTCGAAATTCTCGTCCAACCCGTCACGCTCGGCTTATACCGATGTGAACGGCTACAGCCTGTCCAATTTCCGCCTGGGGTTCAAGGCACCGAACAGCTGGAACGTCTTTGCCTGGCTGCGCAACGCCTTCGACCATGATTATTACGAGTTGCTCGCCACCCAGTCCGGCTCGACCGGCCTGATCGTCGGACAGCCCGGCGATCCGCGCACCTATGGCCTGACGGTCTCGCGGTCCTTCTGATCGCGCGACCGTGCTGACTTTGCCCTGTTCCGTTCGTGCCGAGTAGAGATCGAGTAGCTCCGCAGGAGCGTATCGAGATGAGCGGGTCGGATCGTCCCCCGGACGATCCTGAACATGCTGGGGGCATGTTCACCTGCTCATCGTATCGAGGTACCGCCCCGTGTGCCAACCGGTCTCTCGATACACCGCCTTGATACGCGGCTTTGCCGCTACTCGACGGCTACTCGAGACGAACGGGCAGATGGCTCAACCGCATGTCATCTGGCTCTAGGGGCCGGTCACCCCGGCCCCCTCCCTCACATCTCGCCGCGCGAGCGGCGGATGGCGTACCACTTCTCCACATTGGCATTATGTTCGGGCAACGTGTTGGCGAAGACGTGCCCGCCCGTCCCGTCCGCCACGAAATACAGCGCCGGGCTCGACGCGGGGTTCAGCACCGCATCGATCGACGCCCGCCCCGGATTCGCGATCGGCCCCACCGGCAGGCCGGCGCTGGCATAGGTATTGTACCCATTTTTGGCATGCAGTTCGGACCGCAGGATGCGCCGCCCCAGCGGCCGCCCCCTGGTGATCGGATAAATCACCGTCGGGTCCGCCTGCAACGGCATGCCGATGCGCAGCCGGTTGCCATAGACCGCCGCCACCATCCGCCGCTCGGACGGCTTGCCTGTTTCCTTCTCGACGATCGAGGCGAGGATGATCGCCTGTTCGGGCGTCGATACGGCGATGTTGGGTTTCCGTTTCGCCCAGGCGTCCGCCAGATAGCGGTCCATCGCCGCCTGCATCCGTGTCACCACGGCCGCGCGCGTGTCGCCACGCTGAAAGGCGTAGCTGTCCGGCAGGATCGACCCCTCGGCCGGCACCGGCACCTCCCCGGTCAGGCCGTCCGCCCGCATCAGCGCATCATGTACCAGGGCCGATGGGTAACCCTCCGGCACCACCACCATCCGCTGGCGGACCTTGCCGTCCTGCAACAGCGCATAGACCTCGCTGGCGCTGGCTCCGGCGGGCACGTCATACTCGCCCGCCTTGATCGACCCGCCACCGCCAAAGACCCGCGCGAGCAGGCGGAAGCGGGTGGCGGAGCGGATCGCCCCGGCCTGTTCCAGCTCGGTCGCCGCGCGTGCCAGGCTGGCGCCCTGCGGCACCACCACCGTCACCGGCCGCTCGGCCGGGCCGGCGCCCGCCCACATGTTCGCCGCGACGAACCCCGCCAGCACGATGGCGGCGATCAGCACCAACAGACAGCCCAGCTTGCGCATCGTCCCTCACCTGCTTGTCATAAACAGAGGCGCCCCGCCTCGCCGTCCGTAACGAACGACAGAAGCGAAGCGCCCCTTGTGCCCCCGCTTTGCGGGAGCGTCAGCGCGCGGACAAGCCCGGCACCCTGACCTATCGACGTTTAGATCGCCTTCATCACCAGCGAGGCGTTGGTCCCGCCAAAGCCGAAGGAGTTGTTCAGCACCGCCTTGACCTCACGCTTCTTGGCCGTGTGCGGCACCAGGTCGACGCCTTCGGTCCCCTCGTCGGGATTGTCGAGGTTCAGCGTTGGCGGCACGATCTGGTCCCGCAGCGCGAGGATGCAGAAGATGCTCTCCACCGCACCGGCGCCACCGAGCAGATGACCGATCGCCGACTTGGTGCTCGACATGGACGCGCCCGACAGGTCGTCGCCGAACACCCGCTTGGCGGCCGCCAGTTCGATCGTATCCGCCATGGTCGACGTGCCATGGGCGTTGATGTAATCGATGTCCGACGGCTCCATGCCCGCCTTGCGCAGCGCCATGCGCATCGCATTCTCGGCACCCTTGCCCTCGGGATGCGGCGCGGTGACGTGATAGGCGTCGCCCGACATGCCGTAACCGACGACCTCGGCATAGATCTTGGCGCCGCGCGCCTTGGCATGCTCATATTCCTCGAGCACGACGACGCCCGCGCCCTCGCCCATCACGAAGCCGTCGCGGCCCTTGTCATAGGGGCGGCTGGCCTCGGTCGGCCGGTCGTTCATGCTCATGTTCAGCGCGCGCGCCTGTGCGAAGCCCGCCACGCCCAGCGGATTGATCGTGCTCTCGGCACCACCGGCCAGCATGATGTCGGCATCGTCGTCGCGGATCATCCGCGCCGCGTCACCGATCGAATGCGCGCCCGTCGAACAGGCGGTGACCACCGCATGGTTGGGGCCCATCAGGCCATACTTGATGCTGACCTGACCCGAGATCAGGTTGATCAGGCGGCCATGCACGAAGTGCGGGCTGACCCGTCCGGGGCCGCGCTGGTCCAGATTGACCGATTCGAGCTCGATGCCCGGCAGGCCGCCGATACCCGATCCGATCGACACGCCCGCACGCAGCCGCGTCTCTTCGTCCATCTCGGTCAGGCCGGCATCTTCCAGTGCCTGCCCGGCGGCGTCGATGCCATAGACGATGAACGGATCGACCTGACGCTGGACCTTGTGGTCGACACGCTTGTCGGGGTCGAAACCATATTCGTGATCCTTGGGCTTCACCTCGCACGCGATGGTGCATTTCTGCCCCGTGGTATCGAAGCGGGTGATCGGACCGGCGCCCGACTTGCCAGCGATCAGATTGGCCCAGGCGGTTTCCACGTCAGCACCCAGCGGCGTGACAAGACCCAGTCCGGTGACGACGACGCGCCGCATATTCCACTCCATTCACAACGAAAACGGCTCCCCGCCCACTATGCCGGGGTCGGGAAGCCGCTAAATTCCGGCCCTTGACGGGCTAGGTCAATCCCCGAAGGGATCAGCCCTTATGCTCGTCGATGTACGTGATCGCGTCCTTGACGGTCGTGATCTTCTCGGCGGCATCGTCGGGGATCTCGACCCCGAACTCTTCCTCGAACGCCATGACGAGCTCGACGATGTCGAGGCTGTCGGCACCGAGATCGTCGATGAAGCTCGCGTCCTCGGTCACCGTGTCGGCTTCGACGCCGAGATGCTCGACGACGATCTTCTTCACGCGGTCGGCGGTCTCGCTCATGGTAATCCCTCTTCGTATCCTGCGGGGTTTAACGGTATTCTGAACGCACGTAGAACGGGCAAAACGCTGTGGCAAGCCCGTCGGGTTCTTCCTGGACCCCGATTACAGCCCACTCGAAGCCCATCGGACTTCGGTCACAACATCGCCATGCCGCCGTTCACATGCAAGGTCTGCCCGGTCACGTAACCGGCCTCGCGGCTGGCGAGATAGACGACTGCCGCGCCGATGTCTTCCCCCTTGCCGAGGTCGCCGGCGGGAATTTTGGTCAGCAGCGCGGTCTTCTGCGCCTCGGGCAGCACGTCGGTCATCGCCGATCGGATGAAGCCCGGCGCGACGCAGTTCACCGTCACGTTGCGGCTCGCCAGTTCCTGCGCGATCGCCTTGGACATGCCGACGAGGCCGGCCTTGGACGCGGCATAGTTCGCCTGCCCCGGATTGCCGGTTGCACCGACGATCGAGGTGATGGAGATCACGCGGCCGAACCGCGCCTTCATCATCGGCTTGGCGGCGGCGCGCATCAGGCGGAACGCGGCTTCCAGATTGACGGAGATCACCTGATCCCATTCGTCATCCTTCATCCGCATCGTCAGGTTGTCGCGCGTGACCCCGGCATTGTTGACCAGGATGTCCAGCCGGCCGCCCAGTGCGTCCACCGCCTGCGGCACCAGCGCATCCACCGCCGCGGCGTCGGACAGGTCGCACGGCAGCGCGACATGATCGCCCCCCAGCTCCCGCAGAAACGCCTCCAGCTTCGCGACGTTCGACCCGGACACCGCCAGCCGCGCCCCCTGCCCCGCCAACGCCCGGGCGATCGCCGACCCGATCCCCCCCGAAGCCCCCGTCACCAGCGCCGTCATTCCCGTCAGATCGAACATGCTTCGCAATCCTTATTGGTTCACGCGAAGACGCGATGACGCGAAGGCGGTGTGGCCGTTGACGATACGTCGCAGCCCTTCCTTCAGCGTTGCGCCTCCAAAATTGATGAGCAGCCCCAGGGGCTGTTTCGTCAGTCGAAGATAGGTCAGCAGCTGCTTGCCATGAGCGGCGTTCAGCCGCTCGACCGATTTGATTTCGACAAGCAGCGCACCGGCCACCACAAGGTCGACCCGGAAAGCCGCGTCAAACGAAAGCCCTTCAAACGTAAACGAAACCGGCATCTGCCGCTCGACGCTGTGGCCCAGCGCGCTCAACTTGGCCGCAAGCACCGTCTCGTAAACGCTTTCCAGCAAACCCGGCCCAAGATCACGATGAAGCCGCAGCGAAACGTCGATGACATCGGAAGCGGCCGCCTCCAGATCCATCATCTTCGCGTCTTCGCGGCTTCGCGTGAACATCAAAGCCTTTTAAGCAATTCCTCGATATCGTCCATGCCGACCACGCTCACCGCATCCACATCCGGCGCGATGCGCTTGACCATCGGGGTCAGCACCTTGCCGCCGAACTCCACGAACTGCGTCACGCCCGCCTGCGTCATCGCCGCCACCGATTCGCGCCAGCGCACCATGCCCGTCACCTGCTGCACCAGCAGCGTGCGGATCACGCCCGGATCGGCCACCGCCACCGCATCGACATTGGCATAGACCGGCACCAGCGGCGCCCGCAGGTCCGCCTCGGCCAGCGCCGCGTCCATCGCGTCGGCCGCCGGCTGCATCAGCGGGCAGTGGAACGGCGCCGACACCGGCAGCAGCACCGCGCGCTTGGCACCCAGTTCCTTGGCCAGCGACACCGCCCGCTCCACCGCTGCGCGGTGACCCGAGATCACCACCTGCGACGGATCATTGTCGTTGGCGACGGTGCACACCAGTTCCTCGCCACCCTCGGCCAGGATCGCATCCACCGCCGCGCCGGCGATCACCTGCGCCTTGTCCAGATCCGCGCCCAGCAGGGCGGCCATCGCCCCCTCGCCCACCGGCACCGCGGCCTGCATCGCCTGACCCCGCAGGCGCAGCAGCCGTGCGGTTGTCGCCAGGTCCAGCGCGTCCGCTGCGCACAAGGCGCTGTATTCGCCCAGCGAATGCCCCGCCACGAAGTCCGCCTTCTCCGACAGCCGAACGCCCCCCTCGCGCTCCAGCACGCGCAGGGTGGCGACCGCATTGGCCATGATCGCGGGCTGGGCATTGGCGGTCAGCATCAGGTCGTCGGCCGGTCCCTCGGCCATCAGCCGGTACAGGTTCTGCGACAGCGCCTCGTCCACCTCCCCGAACACCTCGCGCGCCACCGCACTGGCCTCCGCCAGGGCCTTCCCCATGCCCACCGCCTGACTGCCCTGACCCGGAAAGATGAACGCGCGCATGATCCTTGACCGCCTTACCCTGTTGGCAAATGATCCGCGGGCGTTAGGCACCCTGTTCCACGCTGGCAAGCGTCGAGGGGCCGATCGCAGCTTGCGTTTCGCCCCGATATCGCTATGGCCGCACCGTCAGGGCGACGGGCATCGGTCCGCCGCCCCGGCGCCATTACATCGATGGACGACAGCCGGAGGGGCGTACCGCATGGGGCGGGCGTCAGCGATCGGCCAACATAAGGTAAGCTGCATGGCTCTTTACGAGCACGTGTTCCTTGCGCGCCAGGATCTGGCACAGGCGCAGGTGGACGCGCTGGCGGAAGCCGCCACGAAGATCGTCGAGGACAATCAGGGCAAGGTCGTCAAGACCGAGACCTGGGGCCTGCGTTCGCTGGCGTATCGCATCGCCAAGAACCGCAAGGCGCATTACGTGATGCTCGAGATCGACGCGCCGGCCGGCGTGGTCGCCGAGCTGGAGCGCCAGACCCAGATCAACGAAGACGTGATCCGTTACATGACGGTCAAGGTCGACGAGCATGAAGCCGGCCCGACGGTGATGATGCGCAAGCAGGAGCGTGACCGCGAGCGTCGCGCTGACCGTGGCGAGCGCAGCGAACGCCCCCGTCGTGACCGTGAAGAGGAAGCCGCATAATGGCCCGCCCGTTTTTCCGCCGCCGCAAGAGCTGCCCCTTCTCCGCGAAGGACGCGCCCCGGATCGACTATAAGGACGTGCGTCTGCTGCAGGGCTTCGTGTCCGAGCGTGGCAAGATCGTCCCGTCGCGCATCACCTCGGTGAGCGCCAAGAAGCAGCGCGAACTCGCCCAGGCGATCAAGCGCGCCCGTCACCTGGGGCTCCTGCCCTACGTCGTGAAGTAAGGAGTCCTACACATGGACGTTATTCTGCTTGAGCGCGTCGAGAAGCTCGGCGGCATCGGCGATGTGGTGACGGTGAAGGACGGCTTTGCCCGCAACTTCCTGCTGCCCCGCAAGAAGGCGCTGCGCGCCAACGAAGCCAACAAGAAGGTGTTCGAGGCGAACCGCGCCCGGATCGAGGCCGAGAACGCCGCGCGTCGCTCCGACGCCGAGGCGGAGGCCAAGACCTTCGGCGACGTGACCGTCACCCTGATCCGTCAGGCGTCGAACACCGGCCAGCTCTACGGATCGGTCGCGGTGCGCGATCTGGTCGAGATCCTGGAAGGCGAAGGTCACAAGGTCACCAAGAGCCAGGTCATCCTCGACAAGCCGATCAAGGCGATCGGCGTGTATGAGGTGCGCGTGGCGCTGCACCCCGAGGTCATCGTGACCGTCAAGGTCAACGTCGCCCGCAGCCCGGAAGAAGCCGAGATGCAGGCGCAGGGCGTCGACGTCATGTCGCAGATGTTCGAGCGCGACGAGGCTGGCTTCACCGAGGACTACGATCCCAACGCCGAACCCGGCGCGACGGCCGAAGTTCAGCCGGAGGAGCAGCAGGCCTGATCGCCCGCTCGCTTACGACGTGAAAACAGGAAGGGCCGCCCGGAGCAATCCGAGCGGCCCTTTCCGTATCACCCCTGCCGCATCGGGAAAGGAAGGCGGACAAGCTTGGGGGCTGCATGGCATGGCCAAGCAGGACGGACCTTCATCGCCGACCATCAATCCTTCCCACCCCGTTCGTCTCGCACAGGCATCGCGCTTGTCGAGATGACGGATCGAGAGACCCGGCGAAGGGAGAGCTCCTCGCGATACAAGGCACTCGATCGCCACTCGCAACGCAAGGGTCGGGTGATGCTCCCTCCGGTCAGAAGACCACATAGCCCCAAAAAGCGAAAAAGGCCTCCCGGCAAACCGGCAGGCCCTTTTCCATCACCCCGCGCAAGCGCGGATCACGCCGCTACTGTTACGGGCACATCACACAGGCACCGACCATGGCGGCCAGCGGAATGGCGGCGAACAAGATGGGGACGATCTGCTTCATGATCCGATTTCCGACGAGTGGAGTGTCTTTGGCGATTAAATGCGCGACCCATGGAAAGGTTGCGCAAAGATGAACCGCTGGGGTTTCTTCAGGGCAGGATAGCGTACCGAACCGAGACCCGCGCGCTCGTCTCGATCGGTGCGGGCTTCACGTCGATCGCCACTGGCGCGGGGGTCGGCGATGCAAGAGGAGGAGGCGGAGCGCTGGTAAGGACGATCGGCATAGGCACCTCCTCGATGCCTCCGCCCGCGCCGTCGTTCAGCGTCAGGATGGTGCCCAGCCGTACCCCCGCTGCTGCTGCAAGCGTCATCGCCTTGGTCTTGGCATCGCGTACCGCGACCTTGATCGCACTGGCCTGTGCCGCTGCCGGATCGCGCAAGGCGAAGCCGTTCATCTGAGCCTGTTGCGCGCCCAGCCGGGTCGCCAGCCCAACCCCGGTTCCCACCTTGCCGACCGCGCCCGTCTCCACCGCGCCACGCAGCGACGCGACGTAACCCATCACCGCACAGGCGCCCTCGCTCAGCCTTTGCTCTCCATAATCAGTCCGGCACTCCGCCCCGCGCACCTCGGCCACATTGACGTTGCTGGTCGTGACCGCCGTTCCACGACCCAGCAGGTTCAACAGCCCCGCCTCAATCGCCTTGGCCTTCGTCGCCAGCGCCCGCGATGCGGCATCGGCCGTCGCGCCCTCGCCGGTCACCGAATAGGTCATCGACGCCATGTCGGGATCGGTCTTTACCGACCCCGTACCGGCAACCTGGATCACCGCCGGCTCGCGCTCCTGCGCCGCCAGTGCGGCCGGCAAGGCCAGCAGCATCAACCCCGTCGTCCAGCGCATCCCATACCTCCCTGTGGTTAGATCGGTCATCCTAGCCGCCCCCGCGCCAGACACCACCACCCTCATGCCCGCGCCTGTCCTACAGGCCCGGACTCTGCTATGCGGCGGTCATGGCCTGCACGCCGTTCCCGTCGATCATCCGGCACCATGGGACGATTGCAAAAACGGTAAGTGGACACGGGATGGGGGACGTAGTGTCCACTTCCGCGAAACGGCCGGCCAAAAGCCTCCGCGAATCACTTCCGCCCGAACAGCTTCTCGATATCGCCATTCGCCAGCTTCACCCAGGTCGGGCGGCCATGGTTGCATTGGCCCGAATGCGGCGTCGCCTCCATCTCGCGCAGCAGCGCGTTCATTTCCGCGACCGACAATATGCGTCCCGCCCGCACCGATCCGTGGCACGCCATGGTCGATGCGACATGATCCAGCCGCTCGCGCAAGCTGAGCGCCTCGTCATACGCCGCCAGCTCGTCCGCCAGATCGGCGACGAGGCCCCGGGGGTCGCTCTGCCCGAGCAGCGCCGGGGTCGCGCGCACCAGCATCGCCGCCGGTCCGAACCGCTCCAGCTCCAGCCCGAACTCCGCCAGTTCCGCCCCCCGCGCCTCCAGCCGGTCGCAGGCGGGCTCGTCCAGTTCCACCACCTCGGGCAGCAACAATGCCTGCGACGCCACGCGCCCTCCGGCCAGCGCCGCGCGCATCCGCTCCAGCACCAGCCGTTCATGCGCCGCATGCTGATCGACCAGCACCAGCCCGTCCTCCGATTCGGCGACGATATAGGTCTTGGCGACCTGCCCACGCGCCACACCCAGCGGATGCGCGGCGGTCTGCGGCGGCGGTGCCCAGGCCGGCTCGGCGCGGGCGAGCGGCGGGGGTGCGTTGAAATGCGCCCGCGGCTCGAACAGCGATCGCCGCTCCAGCACCGGCGTTTCGGTCGGACCGGCGGGCCAGGCAGCCGCCGCGACGGGTGCCACCGGTTCCGGGCGCCACATCGCCAGCGCCGACTCCGCTGGCCGCTGCACGCTGCGATGCCCCGCCTCGTCCAGCGCGCGGCGCAGGCCCGATACGATCAGCCCGCGCACCATCGCCGGGTCGCGAAAGCGCACCTCGGTCTTGGCGGGATGCACGTTCACGTCCACCTGATGCGCGGGCACGTCCAGGAACAGCGCCACCACCGCATGCCGGTCACGCGGCATCATCTCGGCATAGGCGCCGCGGATCGCCCCCATCAGCAGGCGGTCGCGCACCGGTCGCCCGTTGACGAACAGATACTGGTGGTCGGCAATGCCGCGGTTGAAGGTCGGGATGCCCGCCACCCCGCCCAGCACCAGCTCCTCGCGCACCCAGTCGATCGGCACCGCATTCTCGGCCAGCGCCTTGTCGGTCAGCATCGCGACCCGCGCCGGCCGGTCCTGCCCCGCCGGCACGGTCAGCACGCGCCGGCCGTCATGTTCCAGCGAGAAGGCGATGTCGGGCCGCGCCATCGCCAGCCGCCGCACCGCATCCAGGCAGGCGGCATATTCCGACCGGGCGGAGCGCAGAAACTTGCGCCGCGCCGGCACGCGCGCGAACAGGTCCTCCACCACGATCCGCGTGCCCGGCGGCGTCGCGGCGGGGCCGTCGCGCACCACCTCGCCATTGTCGACCGCGCGGCACCATCCGTCCCGCCCCGCCGGCCGGCTTTCGATCGTCACCCGCGCGACCGACGCGATCGAGGGCAGCGCCTCGCCCCGAAAGCCCAGGGTCGTGACGTTCTCGATCGCCTCGTCGGGCAGCTTGGAGGTGCAGTGCCGCTCCAGCGCCAGCGCCATGTCGCCGGCATCCATGCCGCACCCGTCATCGGCCACCTCGATGCGCTGCGTGCCGCCCGCGGACAGCGTTACCGCGACTCGGGTGGAACCGGCATCCAGCGAATTCTCAACCAGTTCCTTCAACGCGCTGGCGGGCCTTTCCACCACTTCACCGGCCGCGATACGATTGACGAGATGCGCAGGGAGACGCCGTATTGACATGCATCATTCCCTAGCCCAAGCGGCGGCATCCCGCGACCCGCAAACGTGACGGAACCGGCGCCTGTTCTGGCTCCTGGCTTTGTTCCGGCTCTTAGGCCTTGGGGCTCGCTGGATGATGTGCGAACGGCCGTCCCCCCGGCCTCCAGACGGAACAAGAGTGTCGATGCCCCTGCCCCGCTTCCTGAAATTCATGTCGCACGACATGGCGATCGATCTCGGCACCGCGAATACCGTGGTCTATGTGCGCGGTCGCGGTATCGTGCTCAACGAGCCGTCGGTCGTCGCGGTCGAGACGTTGAACGGCGTGAAGCGCGTGAAGGCGGTCGGTGACGACGCCAAGCTGATGATGGGCAAGACCCCCGGCACGATCGAGGCGATCCGGCCGCTGCGCGACGGCGTCATCGCCGATATCGACGTCGCCGAGCAGATGATCAAATATTTCATCCAGAAGGTGCACGGTCCGCGCAAGTTCGCCCGCTGGCCCGAAATCGTGATCTGCGTGCCCTCGGGCTCGACCAAGGTGGAGCGCCGCGCGATTCGCGACGCCGCTTCCAACGCCGGCGCCAGCCAGGTGTGGCTGATCGAGGAGCCGATGGCGGCCGCGATCGGCGCCGACATGCCGGTGACCGAACCGATTGGCAGCATGGTCGTGGACATCGGCGGCGGCACCACCGAGGTCGCCGTGCTCAGCCTGCGTGGCCTTGCCTACACCACCTCGGTGCGCGTCGGCGGCGACAAGATGGACGAGGCGATCGTCAGCTATGTCCGCCGCAACCACAATCTGCTGATCGGCGAGGCGACCGCGGAGCGGATCAAGCAGGAGGTCGGCTGCGCCAAGCCGCCGGTCGACGGCATCGGCACCGTGATCCACATCAAGGGCCGCGACCTCGTCAACGGCGTGCCCAAGGAAATCCAGATCAACCAGGGCCAGATCGCCGAGGCCTTGTCGGAACCGGTCGCCACGATCGTCGAGGGCGTTCGCGTCGCGCTGGAGAACACCGCACCCGAACTGGCCGCCGACATCGTCGATCAGGGCATCGTGCTCACCGGCGGCGGCGCGCTGCTCCAGGGTCTGGACGAGGTGCTGCGTGACGAGACGGGTCTCCCCGTCACCGTTGCGGAGGACCCGCTAACCTGCGTGGCACTGGGCACCGGCCGGGCGCTGGAAGACCCGATGTACCGCGGCGTTCTGCTCAACGGCTAATCCTCGAAGGACAGGGGGACCGGCGCATGGCGCCTGCCCGCGACCGTCGCACGGGGTTTTCGCGGCGGCGGCAATATGGAGCGTTTCTGGCCTATGTGCTCGCGGTGGCGGGCGCATTGGTGGGGGCGGCGTTGCTTGTCGCATCGCGGTTCAACCCGCCCGCCTTCGCCGCGATGCGCATGGCGGTGGCCAGCGTCACCGCGCCCGTCTCCGCCAGCGCCGCCTGGGCGATCGACGGCGTGGTGTCGGTGCCCGATACGATCGCCACCTATTTCTTCGTCCATGACGAGAATGCCCGCCTGCGTGCCGAATTGAAGCGGTCGGAGGCGCTGCTGCTGCGTGCCCGCACCATCGCCTATGATAATCGCCGGCTGCGCGCGCTGCTCGCCGTTCGCGACCGTTCGGCCGATACGGTGTTCACGTCGCGGCTGGTCAGCTCCACCGCGTCCAGCGGCCGCCGCTTCGCGCTGCTCAATGCCGGACGCGCGCAGGGCGTGGAGCCCGGCATGCCCGTGCGCGGGCCCGACGGGTTGATCGGCCGCGTGGTGGAAACGGGTCCGGCGGTCGCCCGCATCCTGCTCCTCACCGATGCCGAAAGCATCGTTCCCGTTCGCCGCACCCGCGACGGCCTGCCCGCGCTCGCGGTCGGCCGCGGCGACGGCATGGTCGATATCCGCTCGGTCAACACCACCAATGTGCGCTTCGCCACCGGGGACCTTTTCGTCACCTCCGGCACCGGCGGCCTCTACGCACCCGGCATCCCGGTCGCCCGCGTGGTGCGAACCGGCAATGATTCCATGCCCGCCCGTACCTTCGCGCGCCCCGACTCGCTCGATTTCGCGATCGTCCAGCGCGCCTTCCTGCCCCTTCCCCCCGCTCCGCCCGCACCCCGCCCGTGAGCCCCCAGGACTATAAACCCTTCGACCCCGGCCTGCCGCCGGGGCGCGCCCGCGCACTGCCGTGGATCACGGTGATGGCGGGGTCGCTCGTCACCATCCTGCCGGCGATCGCCACCTTCCCGGTGCTGCCGCCCTTCGGACTGCTGATGCTGCTCGCCTGGCGGCTGCTCGCCCGCTTCGCGCTGCGCCCCTGGGCGGCGGCACCGCTGGGGGCGTTCGACGACCTCGCCAGCGGCCAGCCGCTCGGCTCGGCGGTATTGCTCTGGTCCGCGACGTTTCTCGCCATCGAGCTTATCGAACAGCGCCTGGTGTTTCGCGACTTCTGGCAGGACTGGCTGATCGCGGCCGGCGGCATCGCCTTTTGCCTGGTCATGGGCCGGCTGATCGCGGTTCCCTTGGGCGCGCAGGTCGATACCGTGCTAGTGGCGCAGATCGTGATGACGATCATGCTCTTTCCCCTGGCGGCGCGCACCGTCGCCTGGATCGATCGCAAGCGCGGCCGGGAGGCGGCGTGAAGCGCCCCGTCCGCACGATGACCGAGGCCGCCCAGGCCTACAGCTTCTCGCGCCGCGCCTTCGTGCTGGGTGCGGGGCAAGCGGGTATCGGCCTGCTGCTCGCCGGCCGCATGGCGTGGCTGTCGATCGCGCAGAACGAGAAGTACCAGCTTCTGTCGGAAAGCAACCGCGTCAACACCACGCTGATCCCGCCCCGTCGCGGCTGGATCATCGACCGCAACGGTTTGCCGATCGCCAACAACCGCACCGATTTCCGCGTCGACATCATACCGGAGCGGCTGGAGAACAAGGACGCGGTTCTGGCCCGGCTGCAACAGATCCTGCGCCTTCCGCCCGAGGACATGGAGCGCCTGCGCCTCGACCTGAAGGATGCCAAGGGGCTGAAGCCGGTGCAGGTCGCCGAACGCCTGGATTGGGAGCGGTTCGCCGCGGTCAGCGTCCGCCTGCCCGAACTGCCCGGCGTACAGCCGACGCGCGGCTTTGCCCGCTACTACCCCGCCGGCGCCGCGGTCGCGCATCTGACCGGCTATGTCGGCGTCCCCACTGCCGAGCAATATAAGGAAACCCGCGAGCCCCTGCTCGTCACGCCCGGTTTCAAGCTGGGCAAGGACGGGCTGGAAAAGACGCTGGAAAAGCGGCTGCGCGGCATCCCCGGCGCCAAGCGGGTCGAGGTCACCGCGCGCGGCAAGCTGGTCGCCGAACTGGCCACCCGCCCCGACATACCCGGCCACAATACGCGCCTGACGATTGATGCCGGCTTACAGGAATATGTCGCCCGGCGTCTCGGCACCAATTCCGGCTCCGCGGTGGTGATGGACTGCCTCACCGGCGAGATGCTCGCGATGGTGTCGATGCCCGCGTACAATCCCAACAGCTTTTCCGATGGCATCAGCCATCTCGAATGGAAGATGCTGTCGGACGACGATCACATCCCCTTGATGAACAAGGTGACGCAAGGGCTGTACCCGCCGGGCTCGACGGTCAAGCCGATGAACGGGCTGGCGCTGCTCCATGCCGGCGTGCCGGCGTCGGAGCGCGTATTCTGTTCCGGTGCGATGCGCGTCGGCACCGGCGTGTTCCATTGTCACAAGCGCGGCGGGCACGGCCCCGTCGATCTGAAGCGCGCAATCGAACAAAGCTGCGACATCTATTTTTACGAGATGATCCGCCGCATGGGCTATGACCGGATCGCCCCGGTCGCGCGGATGATGGGCCTGGGCCAGAAATTCGACCTGCCGCTCGCGACCCAGCGCTATGGCACCGTGCCCGACTCCGAATGGAAGCAGCGCAAGTACAAGACCAAATGGACCGTCGCCGATGGCCTGAACGCCTCGATCGGACAGGGCTATGTGCTTGCCAACCCGCTGCAACTGGCGGTGATGGCGGCGCGGCTCGCCTCCGGCCGCGCGCTACAGCCCAGCCTGCTCGCCGCCGACGTTCATCGCAACGCACCGTTTCTGTCGCTGGACCAGGATCATTTCCGTATCGTCCGGGAGGCGATGTTCGGAGTGGTGAACGGCGGCGGCACCGGGGGCGCGGCGCGCATGTACGTGCCGGGCGTCAGTCTGGCGGCAAAGACAGGCACCGCGCAGGTCCGCCGCATCACCATGGCGGAGCGGCGTGCGGGCGTGCTGAAGAACGGCCAGTTGCCTTTCCGTCTGCGCGACCACGCGCTGCTCGTCTGTTTCGCGCCCGCCGATAATCCGCGTTATGCCGCGGGCATCGTGCTCGAACATAACGGCCATACGGTCCGCAACCTCGACACGCCGATGATCGGGCGCGACATCATGACCTATCTGTTCGACCGCGAGCGCGCGCTCAAAAGCCTCGCCGAGGTGGAGCCGACCTGGGGCGGCAATATCGAAACGCGCATGGCCTTCCAGGAAGCGGCTTACCGCGCGGTCAACGCGCCGATGCCGGCGACCAAGACCGACGCCGTCATCCCCACCGACGCGCCCGCGGTCGAGGCCGCCGCCGCCGCCGCCGACCGCGAGGCGGAGACGCGCGCGACCCAGACCACTGGCAACACGGTTGCGGAAGCCTCCATCCCCGAGGGCGATGAATGAGCCGCAACCGGATCATCCCCGAACCGCTGGCACGCATACCGTGGCGCGTCATCCTGCTGGTCACCGCGATCGGCAGTTTCGGCCTCGTCGTGCTCTATTCGGCGGCCGGCGGATCGCTGAGGCCCTGGGCGATGCTGCAAGGCATCCGCTTCTTCGTGCTGCTCGCCGGCTCGCTGGTGCTGGCCCGCCTGCCGGAGCGATTCTGGAAGGGGATCGCGGTGCCCGGCTATATCGCGATCGTCGCCGCGCTGATCCTGGTCGAGCTGCTCGGCGCGGTACGCGGCGGCAGCCAGCGCTGGCTGGATGTCGGCTTCATCCGCCTTCAGCCCTCCGAGTTGATGAAGCCCCTGATCGTGCTGGCCTGTGCCCGCTTCTACGAGGTGCTGCCCCCCGCCGAGACACGGCGCTGGTCGGGCATCTGGCCGGCGGCGGTGCTGATCGGCATTCCGGCGGTCATCGTGATGAAGCAGCCCGATCTCGGCACCGCGCTGATGATCTGCGCCGGCGGCGTCACCGTCATGTTCCTGGCGGGCGTGCCCCTGCGCCTCTTCATCGGTGGCGCGATCAGCGTCGCCATCGCCGCACCACTGGCCTTCAATCTGCTGCTCCACGATTACCAGCGGAACCGCGTCCTGATCTTCATGGATCCCGAAAGCGATCCCCTCGGCACCGGCTATCATATCAGCCAGTCCAAGATCGCGATCGGCTCGGGCGGTATCTGGGGCAAGGGCTTCCTGAACGGCACGCAAAGCCATCTCGACTATCTGCCGGAGGGGCATACCGACTTCGTCTTCGCCACCATGGCGGAGGAATGGGGTCTGGTCGGCGGCTGCCTGCTGATCCTGGCCTTCCTGCTGGTCATCCGCTGGGGCATCGATGTCGGCCAGCGCGCCAAGACGCGCTTTGCGCGGCTGGCCGCCGCCGGCCTGTCCACCACCATCTTCTTCTATGTCGCGATCAACCTGATGATGGTCATGGGGCTCGCTCCCGTTGTCGGCATTCCGCTGCCGCTGGTCAGCTATGGTGGGTCGTCGCAGATGACGGTGCTGCTGTGCCTGGGCATCCTGATGAGCCTCGACCGGGAAAATCGTCGCGCAACGCGCTGGTAGGGCAAAAAAGGGTTTGCAAACTCCGCGGCGGGTGCTAACCGCGCGCTTCCCCGATGCCGGGGCGCTTCACCAAGGCGCTCCATCGCGGCGCTGGCGGGAATGGACGCATAGCTCAGTTGGTAGAGCAGCTGACTCTTAATCAGCGGGTCCTTGGTTCGAGCCCAAGTGCGTCCACCATCCCTTTTCCGCCCCTGACGGGTACGGACGCATAGCTCAGTTGGTAGAGCAGCTGACTCTTAATCAGCGGGTCCTTGGTTCGAGCCCAAGTGCGTCCACCACCCTCCCCTTCGCACGGCCGGCCGCGCTCACCCCCAGTACCAGCGGTGCAGGCGAATATCCCGCCCATCGCGGCGTCAGGCCCATGCGCACCACCACCATCCGGCGCGAGGGGATGATCGCGACCGACTGCCCGTCATGCCCCAGCATCCAGTAGGTATCGGCCGGCAAGCCCGCCCGGTCCATGCCCTGCGGCAGGCGGCGCCACACCTGTCCGCGTCCATATCGCCCACCTGACGCCCGGCTCGGTGCGTGCATCCACGCGACATAGCCGCGCGGCAGCAGTTGGGCACCCGCCCACACCCCGTCCTGCAAGAGCAACTGCCCGAACCGCGCCCAATCTCGCGCCGTGGCATAGAGGAACGACGCCCCCCCGAACGTTCCCCGTCCATCGACCTCCAGCACCGCACTGCGCATGCCCACAGGCCCGAACAGCCTGTCATAAGGCCAGCGCAGCGCATCCGCCGGCCGTGCGAACCGATCCTGGAACAGTCGGGCGAGGATCACCGAACTGCCCGACGAATAATCGAACACCGTCCCCGGCGTCACCGCCAGCGGCATGGCCGCGGCATAGCCGGCCGGATCGGGCGCGGTGAACAGCATCCGGTTCACGTCGGACGTGCTGCCATAATCCTCGTTGAAGGCCAGCCCGCTTTCCATGCCGAGCAACTGCGCCAAGGTGATGCGGGCCCGTGCATCGGTCCATTCAGGCCGCAGGCCCTGCGCGCCCACGCCCCCGAACCGGCCGAGCACGGTGCCGACCAGCGCCGCCGTCACCGTCTTGGTCATCGACCATCCGATCAATCGCGTATCGGCGGTAAACCCGGGCGCATAGCGCTCGCCCACGATCCGCCCGTCCCGCACCACCACCACCGCACGCATGCCCGGCCCGACCAGCGCGTCGTCGGCCAGCACGGCCGCGACCGCAGGGTCGGCGTTCCCCGTCGCGCTTCCCGTCGGCCAGGGCGCCGATGATGCAGGCGGCGGCAGCATCGCCCGCGACGGCGCGACCTGCGCCCGCACCCGCTCCACATCGCCGTCCGGCACCGTGGTGCAGCCCAGCCCCTCGCGGTACACCGCCTGGTTGCGCCCGATCACGCCCAGCATGGCCACCGTCACCACGCGCCGCGCTCGGTCGACATCCACCGACATCAGCCGCAACAGCGGATTGCCCGGCGCCTGCACGTCGATGCGTCGCACCTGATCGGCATCCCGCCCCGCCAGGAAGACGTTGGAGCAGACGATCTTGGCGGTATAGCCGCTGCCGATGCGCAGCAGCGTCGGCGGCGCGATCAACAGCCATGCGGCAAGGCAGATCACCACCGCCAGCAGGATCAGCCCGGCGCGCTTGGCAATTCCCCCGACCCGCATGATCGCCCCCACAGATTAGGCCGGGGCGATGCCGTCCCCCGACACGAAAACGCGCCGCCGATCATAGGACCGGCGACGCGCCCACGTAACCGGAAACCGGCTCCGGTTGGAAGGTGAAGGTCCTTACCGCGTCGGGAAACCGCGCTGCTTCAACAGGGCGTTCACGTCCGGGTCACGCCCCCGGAACGCGCGATAGGCATCCGCGCGGTCGGTCTCGTTACCCGTCGACAGCAGCACCTTGGCAAAGCGATCCGCCGTCGCCTTGTCCCACGGGCTGCCCGCTTCCTCGAACGCCGCAAAGGTGTCCGCGTCCATCGTCTCGGACCACAAATAGCTGTAATAGCCCGCCGAATAGCTGTCGGAGGAGAACAGGTGATTGAACTGCGGCAGGCGGTGCCGCATCACCAGTTCCTTGGGCATGCCGATCTCGGCCAGCGTCTCACGCTCGAACCGGTCGGGATCGACCACCCCGTCCGCCACCGTGTGCAGCTTCATGTCCACGATCGCCGAGGACAGATATTCGGTCGTCGCAAAGCCCTGGTTGAACGTCTCGGACGCCTTGATCTTGTCGAGCAGCGCCTGCGGCATCGCCGCCTTGGTCTGGTAGTGGCGCGCATATTTGTCGAGCACGTCGCGGGTCAGCAGCCAATGCTCGTTCACCTGGCTGGGATATTCCACGAAGTCGCGCGGCGTGCCCGCCAGCCCCGGATAATAGACGTTCTGCAACATCGCATGGATCGCATGGCCGAACTCGTGGAACAGCGTTTCGGCATCGTCCAGGCTGATCAGGATCGGCTCGCCCGGCGCGCCTTTCGCGAAGTTGTTGTTGTTCGACGACAGCACGTTGCGCACCGGCGGCAGGTTGCGCTGGCTGCGATAGGTGTTCGCCCAGGCGCCCGATCGCTTGCCCGTCCGCGCGAAATCGTCGCGGTAGAACAGGCCCACTTCCTTGCCCGCCCGGTCGGTCACGTGCCACACGCGCATGTTCGGCTCGAACACCGGTACGGTGCCGGTAATCTCCTTGAAGTTCAGCCCGTACAGCCGGTTGGCAGCATAAAGCGAACCCTGGATGATGTTGTTCAGCTCGAAATACGGCTTCAGCTCCGCCTGATCCAGGTCGTAGCGGCTCTTGCGCACCTTCTCCTGGTAGAAGCGGTAATCCCACGGCTCGATCGTGATCTTCGCGCCGCCGTCCTTATCCGCGATCGCCTGCATGTCGCGAACCTCTTCGGCCACCCGCGCCTTGGCGGCGGGCCAGACGCGCATCATCAGGTCCATCGCCGCGGCCGGCGTCTTGGCCATGGTGTCCTGCATCCGCCAGTCGGCGTGCGTCTTGAAGCCGAGCAGGTGCGCCCGGTCCGCGCGCAGCTTCACGATCCGCGCGATCGTCGCGTTCGTATCGTTGGCGTCCCCGTTGTCGCCGCGATTGACGAAGCCGCGCCACACCTTCTCTCGGAGCGCGCGATCGGTCGCGAAGGTCAGTACCGGATCGACCGCGGAGCGCGTGTTGACGATCGCCCAGCCGGTCTGTCCCCGCTCGGTTGCCGCCGCCTTGGCGACCGCCTTCACGCTGTCAGGCACGCCGGCCAGTTGCCGCTCATCGGTGACCAGGATCGCCTTGCCCTCGTCGCCGAGCAGCTTTTCGGAGAATTCCGAGAAGGCGGTGGCGAGTTGCTGGTTATATTGCGACAGTTGCGCCTTCTGCGCCGCATCCAGCTTCGCACCCTGCCGCACGAACATGTCGTAGGTGCGCGTCACCAGCCGCTTCTGCTGCGCGTTCAGCCCGCTCGTGTCGCGCGCCTGATAGATCGCCTCGATCCGCGCGAACAGCTTGGGATCGAAGGTGATCCGGTCCTGCGCCGCTGCCAGCTTGGGCGACCATTCGCGGTCGATCTTCTGATAGGCGGGCGTGTTCATGTTGCCGGTCATCACGCCGAACAGCGTCATCACCCGGCCCAGCCGCTCGCCCGCATTCTGCATCGGCACGAAGGTGTTGGCAAAGGTTGGCCTGGCGGGATCGTTGGCGATCCTGGCATAGTCCGCCGCCCGCTCGGCAAGCGCCACTTCGAACGCCTGCGGAAACAGCTCCGGCTTCACCTTGTCCCAGGGCGGCACGCCGCCATAGGGGCCGGTCCAGGTGGCAAGCAGCGGATTGGCATTGGCGGCTGGGGCGGCGGCGGGTGCAGCGGCCTGTTCCCCGGCAATGGCAGTGGTGGACATCAACGCCGCAAGTCCGGCGGCGAGAAAGGCATGGCGCACAAAGGGCTCCCGTTGGAAAAACCCTGCCACCATAAGCCTCTGCCACAATGCGTAAAGGTCCCTGACCCGTTTCGCCGGTTGCGACCGCCGGCGTTCATTCCTGCGACGGTTGCGCCTGCCCCTCGGCTGCATCCGCCGCGGCAATCAGCGAGCGACCCGTATCGCGCGCCGCCGCCGGTGTCATCGCCACCGCCACGCCGTTCGGTCCATCCAGCATGACGATGCCATTCTCCGCGGTCGCCCGCCCCGCCACACTCTCCGGCTCGATCGAAGCCATACGCACATCTCCCTAGCCGGCCCCGAGTTCGACATCGGAGCTGTACAAATAAAGCGGGTCGAATTCGCTCAGCGTCTCCAACACCTTCAGGTCGAGAATACGCGCAACGCCACCCTTGAATGTCAACGCATTGCGCTCGCGCAGGCTCCGCAACACGCGGTTCACATGCACGCTGGTCAGCCCGCACGCCTCCGCGATGTCGACCTGTGTGACGGGCAGGGTGAAGCTGCCGTCGGTCACCCGTTCGATCATCGCCATGCGCGCGTGCAGTTCGCAGAACATGTGCGCCACCCGCCCCTCGGCGCCCAGCCGTCCGAGCCGGAAGATCCATTCGCGGTGCATCGCGGCATCCAGCAGGGTCGAGAACCACAGCAGCCGGGTCAGGCGCGGCCAGGACTCGGTCACCGTCGTCAGTCGCGCATGCGGCACCACGCCGTAGCGGACCGGGGTCAGCGTACCGATGTCATGGTCCAGCCGCTTCATCGTGAAGCCGTGCAGGTCGACGAAATCGCCCGGCACATGAAACGCCACGATCTGCCGGTGCCCTTCCCGGTCGTCCATGTACCGGCACATCAGGCCTTCGAGCAGCAACGTGCTGTTCTGCACCTCGCGCCCCCGCTCGACCAGCAACTGGCGCGGGCCCAGCGTGCGGACATCCTCGACGGAGTCCTCCAGCGCCTGGACATCGGTGGCGGACATCCTCTCCCGCCCGCGGCCTCGCAAAAACAGATCCGTTATCATGCTGTCCGCTCCTCGTTCACCGCCTGTATTTCGGGGACCGAACATTCGTCTTAATCCAGGTCAATACATCATCATCTGACGCAACATTGTTGGACCCCGCGGGTTCCATCGGCCATGCGAACGATCAGTTACCAGAACGACCACCCCCTCGCCGAGGAATTCATCGGCGCGATACGGGAGGCAAGTTTTCCGTGCGTGGGGGCGAAATCGGCACTGGCCAAGGGACAGATGGACATTCTGGTCGCCCGCGACCTGCGCTCCGCCTGGGACGATATGCGCATCCTGCCGGCACTCACCACCACCGTCGCCAAATATCGCGCCGACCGTGCGTTGTTCCGAACCCTGGTCATCCTGTTCGAAGGTCCCGGCGATCTGGACGAGGCCGGGTTCGAGCGGCACCTGTGGGCGCGTGCCCAGTCGCTGTCCGACAAGGACGAATGGCTCGGCTACCAACCCGACCCCAGCGTCAGCACCGATCCCGACGATCCGCATTTCTCGCTGAGCTTTGCGGGCGAGGCGTTCTTCGTCGTCGGCCTCCACCCCGCCGCCAGCCGCCCCGCACGGCGTTTCGCCACGCCCGCCATGGTGTTCAACCTGCACGACCAGTTCGAGGTGCTGCGCGAACAGCAGCGCTACGAGAAGCTGCGCGCCTCCATCCTTGCGCGCGATCTCGATCTCGCCGGCTCGCTCAACCCGATGCTCGCCCGTCACGGCGAGATCAGCGAGGCGCGCCAGTATAGCGGTCGTGAAGTGCCATCCGACTGGCGCTGCCCCTTTCATCGCGGCGGAGGTGCGGCGCATGGTTGAGACGATCCCGCCCCGCTCCGGTGCCGGTTTCCGGCTACCGAAGGGCGCCGAGTTGACCGTGATCGATCCGCAAGGCTGTCAGGTGTCCGACCTGCTCGCGTTCAACGCGGATGATCTGCGCGAGGTCATCTCCTCGGGCCGCACGCTCGATTATGCCAGCCGGCTCTACCTGACCACGGGCGACCCGCTTTATTCGAACCGGTCCAACGTCATGCTCTCCATCCTGGAGGACACGGTCGGCCGGCACGACTTCCTGCTGACGCCCTGTTCGAAGGACACGTTCCGTATCATCTACGGCGACACCGATCCCCATCGCGGCTGTTTCGGCAATCTCGCTGCTGCGCTGGAGCCCTACGGCGTCGAGCCGGACATGATCCCCACCGCCTTCAACTGCTTCATGAACGTGCCGATCGACGGCGCCACCGGCACCTTCACCGTCGAGCCCCCGCTCAGCAAGGCCGGCGACTTCATCCGCTTCCGCGCCGAGATGGACCTCGTCATCGGCCTCACCGCCTGCTCCGCCCTCCAGTCGAACGGCGGCTCGTTCAAGCCGATTCAGTACCGCATCGACGCCGGCCCCGCCGCATGACCGATCGCCCCTTACGCCTCGGCTTCCCCGTCAAGGTCATGGGGAAACCGGGGATGAAATCCAACGACACCCGGCGCTGGCAGAAAAATCCGCATCTCAAATGCTCGCTCGAATATGTCGACGCCATCCTCGACTATCTGGCGACCCAGAAGATCGACATGTACCGCCTCTCGTCGGACCTTGCGCCCTACGCCACGCACCCCGACATGCCGCAATTCCACAACATGGTCGCGGAAAGCGACGCGGAGTTGCGCGCGCTCGGCGCCAAGGCGCGCGCGCTCGACATGCGCCTGTCCTTCCACCCATCGCAATATGTGCTGCTCAACGCCCCCAATCCGGCGCTGACCACGAAGAGCATCTGGGATCTGTCCAGCCAGGCCGAAATGCTCGACCGTATGGAGCTGGACGACGAAGCCGTGATGGTCACCCATGTCGGCGGCGTCTACGACGATCACGAGGCCAGCCGCGCACGCTGGATCGCGGGATGGGAGCAATGCCCCGAACATGTTCGCCGCCGCCTCGTCCTCGAAAACGACGACATCCGCTTCTCGGCGGCCGACGTGCTGTGGATTCATGAGCGCACCGGCGTCCGCCTGATCTTCGACTATCAGCATTTCTGGTGCCTCAATCCCGAGCGGCTCGACCTGCGCGACACGCTCGAAAAATTCATGGCAAGCTGGCCCGCCGGCGTCCGGCCCAAGATCCATTTCTCCAGCCCCCGCACCGAACTGCGCGAGATCAAGCAAAAGGTCGCCCCCGGCGCCAAACCCAAAAAGGGCGAACAGCTCAAGGCGCCGCTGAAGCCCGGCGCCCGGGTCAAGACGGTGTTGCGCCCGCCGATCTGGACTGGGCATGCCGACTTCACCAACCCGTTCGAATTCTGCACCTTCATGCGCACCGCCGAGGGTCTGGAATTTGACGTGATGCTGGAAGGCAAGTCCAAGGACATCAGCCTCATCAAGCTGCGCCCCGACATGTTGCGCTTCGCCCCCGACGTCGCCGCCCGCTTCGGCATCACCGCCGAGGATGCCGCCGAGCTCAGCGAGGACGAGGCCGAACTGGAGGATGGTGCCGATGCCGACGATGCACCCGATGTGGACGAGGGCGACGCCTGATACCACATTCGCGTGATGCTTTCGCCGCCTGCCGATTCGCCCGAAACCGCGCTTGCCCCGCTCGACCCCGATCGCCGCCGCATGGTGCAGGGCCGCGTTCGCGAGGCTTTGCGCCAATGGCTCGCTGCCGATGACGATGCGCTGCTCGCCCTGCTCGGTCGACTAGGCCGCGACGAGATCGCCCATGCGGCCGAA
>NZ_JALNUQ010000026.1:0-48560 GCF_026540875.1 Sphingomonas sp. GM_Shp_2 | reverse complement strand
GTTCAAGCTGGTCCCCGAACTCACCGAAAAGCTGTAAAGACCACCCCCCGCCGCCGTCCCGTGACGCGGCGGGGGAAATCGCCGTGAACGCTATCATAACCGATTGTTACGCGTGCAATTCTTCGTCTAAACACAATGGGATGAGTGACAATCTGATCGATCCTGCGCAGTCGCGCGTTCGTACCATTGCCGATCTCGCGCGCCTGGCCGGCGTTTCGGCGGGAACGGTATCGCGCGCGCTGGCGGGCAAGTCGCTCGTGAACGAGGAAACCCGGCTGCGCATCCAGGCGCTGGCCACTGCGCACGACTTCCGCCCCAACCAGATGGCCAGCCGCCTGCGTACCAAGCGCACCGGCGTGATCGGCGTGGTGGTGCCGCTCGGCCATGAACGGCGCCAGCACCTGTCGGACCCCTTCTTCATGACGATGCTCGGCCATCTTGCCGATGCGCTGACCGAAAACGGCTATGACGTCATGCTGTCGCGGATCATTCCGGACGCGGACGACTGGCTGGAACAGATCGTCAATTCCGGCATGATGGACGGGGTCCTGCTGATCGGCCAGTCGGACCAGTTCGAGGTGATCGAGCGGGTCGCGCGTCGCTATCGCCCCCTCGTCGCATGGGGCAGCACCATGCCGGATCAGGTTCACTGTGCGGTGGGCAGCGACAATATCGCGGGCGGGCGACTGGCCGGCGAACGCCTGATCGCGCGTGGGGCAAAGCGGATCGCGTTCCTGGGCGATGTGCGTGCCCCCGAAATCCGCCAGCGTTACGAGGGCGTGGCGGCCGCGATGGCGGCGGCCGGGCTGGCGGACGGTCCGCTGCAACTGACCACGCATCTCGCCTCCGACATCATGGAGCAGGAGATCGCGCAGCATCTGTCCGCGGTGGGCGACCGGATCGACGGCATCGCCGCCGCATCCGACGTGATCGCGATGACGGCGATGCGCGTCCTTGCCGACCGCAATATCCGGGTGCCGGACCAGATCCCCGTCGTCGGCTATGACGACCTGCCGCTCGCGATGCAGACGGTGCCGCGCATCACCACCGTCCGCCAGGAAATTGCGGCGGGCGCGCGTGCGATGGTGCAGGCGCTGTTCGCGCGCATCGGGGGCGAGGACGCGCCCGGCGTCGTCATGCCGCCGCTGTTGATCGAGCGCGATTCCGCCTAAACCGCTTGGCGATAATATTATACTGTATATAAGGAGCTTGCCTGCCTCTTCCTGAGGCCGTCACCATCGCCACCGGAGGAAGCCATGCCCTATCATGCCCGCAGGATCAGCACGCGGACGGGGCGCATGGCAGGTGCGCTGGCCGCGCTGCTGTTGGCCAGCGCGGCGCCGGCCATCGCGACGGCACAGGGAAGTGCCGATGCCCGGCTGAAGACGCTCTACACCGAGGAATATGCCTGGCGCGAGCGGCAGCAGGGCCCCGGGGAGGACAAGCCCGACGCCACCGCGAGCGGCCTGCCCGATGTCGGCCCGGCAGCACAGGCGGCACGGCTCGCCCGCTGGGAGGCGACCGCAAAGGCGCTGCAGGCGATCCGCCCCGCCACCCTGTCGCCGGCCGCGCAGGTGGATTATGCTGTCTATAAGGGGCAGATCGACGCGCTGCTCGCCGCGCAACGCTTCCGCGATTACGAGATGCCGTTGACCGCGGACACCAGCTTCTGGAGCGACATCGCCAGCGCGGCGCGCGGCCGCCTCGTGACCGAGCGTGACTATCGTCGCTACATCGCGACGCTGCGCGACGTGCCGCGCTATTTCGACCAGCAGATCGCCAATATGCGCGCCGGGTTGCAGCGCGGCTTCACCATTCCGCGGGTGACGCTGACCGGCCGCGACATCGGTGTCGCGCAGGTGGCCGAGGCCAAGTCGGTCGAGGACTCGCCCTTCTGGGAGCCGATGCGGACGATGCCCGCCTCGATCCCCGCCGCCACCCAGAAGACGCTGCGCGACGAGGCACGCGCCGCGATCACCACCGCCGTGGTGCCGGCGCATGTCCGACTGCTGACCTTCCTGCGCAACGATTATATTCCCGGTGCGCGACCGACCACCGCCGCGGCCGACCTGCCCGACGGCACCGCCTATTACCGCTCCAAGATCCGCGAATATGTGACGCGCGACATGACCGCCGATGCGGTCCACGCCACCGGCCTTGCCGAAATGGCCAAGATCCGCGCGCGGATGCAGCAGGTGATGCAACAGGTGAAGTTCGGGGGCGATCTGCCCGCCTTCCTCACCTATCTGCGCACCGATCCCAAATTCTACCCCAAGACGCCCGAGGAACTGCTCTACCGCGCGGCGTGGATCGCCAAGACCTTTGACGGCAAGGCGTCTGAGTGGTTCGGCCGCCTGCCGCGCAGCCGCTTCGCGATCAAGCCGGTGCCGGCCGACCTCGCCCCCTTCTACACCGGCGGGCGCGGCGGGCCGGGTATCTATCTGGTCAACACCTATAATCTGCCCGCACGGCCCTTTTATGCGCAGGTGGCGCTGACGCTTCACGAAAGCGCACCCGGCCATGCCTTCCAGATGCCGCTGGCGATGGAGAATGACGGGCTGCCCAAGTTCCGCCGCGACTCCTACCTGTCCGCCTATGGCGAGGGCTGGGCGCTCTATGCCGAGGCGCTGGGCGAGGAAATGGGCATGTACGAAACGCCCTATGACCTGTTCGGCATGCTGTCCTACCAGGCGTGGCGCGCGGCGCGGCTGGTGGTCGATACCGGCATCCATGCCAAGGGCTGGACGCGCGAACAGGCGCAAACCTATCTGCGGGACAATACGGCGCTGTCCGATCACGAGATAACGACCGAGGTCGACCGCTACATCGCGTGGCCGGGTCAGGCGCTCAGCTATTATATGGGGCAGTTGGCGATCCAGGCGGCCCGCGCCCGTGCCGAAAAGGCGCTGGGTCAACGCTTTAGCATTCGCGCCTTTCACGATGCCATTTTGCAGCTCGGCTCGGTGCCGCTCAGCGTCATCGACGCGCGGGTCGACCGCCTCATCGCGGAGGGCGGCAAGGGTCCCTATCCCGACGAGGAATGATTGCTGAATTATTTCTGCGACCGCCTCGCACTTGCATTGACGCTGCGATAGATTCGCAATAGCAGGCCCTCAAAATCTGAGGGGGACCCTATGACTGCTGTTGCCACGCGCTCAACCAGCGCATTTCTGGCCTTGTCCTGCATCGGTGCGTTCGCGACCGCGCCGGCCGGTGCGGACGAGGCGAAGACCCCGCCCGCCGCCGCGCCGGACCAGGATCGGCCGGAGATCGTCGTCAACGGTCACCGCGCCAAGCCAGACGCCGATCCCAAGCAGGTCGCCCCGCTGGTCGATACGCCGCGGTCGGTCATGGTGCTGACATCGGACGTGATCCAGCAGACCGGGTCGACGACCCTGCAGGAGGCGCTGCGCACCATCCCCGGCATCACGTTCGGCGCGGCCGAGGGCGGCAATCCGATGGGCGACCGCCCGTTCATCCGCGGTTTCGATGCGCAAGGGTCGATCTATCTCGACGGCATGCGCGACATCGGTTCGCAGAGCCGCGAGGTCTTCGCCGTGGACCGGGTGCAACTGGTGCGCGGATCGGATTCGACGCTGGGCGGACGCGGCGGCGCGGGCGGCACGATCAACATCGTGTCGAAGCTGCCGCAACTCGGCACCTTCGGGTCCATTTCCGGCAGCTACGGCAATGCCGATTTCAAGCGTGTCACCGGCGACATGAACGTCAAGCTGGCCGACACGGTCGCCTTCCGCATCCAGGGCCTGTGGCATGATCAGGACTTTGCCGGGCGCGACGCGATCTACAATCGCCGCTGGGGCTTTGCGCCTTCGCTGACGGTCGGGTTGGGCACGCCGACGCGGTTGACCGCCAGCTACTACCGTTTGGAAACCCACGAACTGCCCGATGGCGGACTGCCCTATCGCTACACGCTGGCCAATGCGCCGGGCACCGGCACCATCGTCAGCACGCCCGCACTCGGCCGCTTCACCACGATCGGGGGGCGCACCGGCATAGTCGACCGGGCGAATTTCTATGGCCTTGTCGACCGCGATTTCCGCGACACCACCACGGATCAGGCGATGGTCCGCATCGAGCACGACCTGACCGGCACGGTCACGCTGCGCAACACCGCACGCTATGCCCATACGACGCAGGCGTTCATCTTCACCCAGCCCGACGACAGCCAGGGCAATGTGTTTGGCACCGCCGCGACCAATCCGACCACCGGTGATCCGGCGACGCGGGGCGACCGGCTGAACGGCGGCTATGTCTGGCGGCGCAGCAACACGCGCCACAGCGTGGTGGACAGCATCGTCAACCAGACCGATCTGTACGGCACGCTGGACACCGGCGGCATCGAGCATAGCTTTGCGATGGGCGCGGAATTCGCCTGGGAGAAGGCCCGCCGGGGCACCTTCGTCCTCGCCAATGGCAGCACGGTCAGCCCGCGGTGCAACACCACTTCCATCGCGCGCTACAATTGTACCGATCTGTTCGCCCCGACGCCCGGCGATCCGTGGGTGAACTATGCCAGCGACATCTCGACGGTCGCCACCCCGATCGTGAAGGGTGCGCCCACGACCGAAACGCAGCAGGATGCGACGACGCAGGCGATATATGCCTTCGACTCGATCACCCTTGTGCCGCAACTGATCCTGAACCTGGGTGCCCGGTTCGACCGGTTCAAATCGGTGTTGACCCCGCCGGGCGCACTCCAGACCCGCATCCGGCGCACCGACGAACTGTTCAACTGGCAGGCGGGCCTCGTCTTCAAGCCGACGCCGGAGACGAGCGTTTATGCCAGCTACGCCACGTCTGCCACGCCGCCCAACAGCCTGATCGGGGAGGGGCGTGAGGACAATGCGCTGCCCACCAACCTGACCACCGAGGCCAACCGCGCGATCTTTGAAGCGCTGGAGCCGCAAAAGACCAAGTCGTACGAGGTCGGCGCAAAGGCCAGCCTGATGGGCGAGCGGTTGCAACTGGGCATCGCCGCGTTCCAGACCGACATCAGCAACGCGCGCGTGCTGACCGATGCGAATACGGTTGATTTCATCGGGCGCAGCCGGGTGCGCGGCATCGAGCTTTCGGTGTCGGGCATGATCCTGCCCGGCTGGACGGTGTTCGGTGGCTACAGCCATCTCGACCCGAAGATCCTCGACGGCGGTTTCACCGCGCTGACCGCACCGGCCACCGGCGGACGGCCCGCGCAGATCGTCTCCGTGCCCTCCGTCAATACCGGCCGACAGATGCCGCAGACGGTGCGGAACAGTGTCTCGGCCAGCACCAATGTCGAACTGTTTGGCCGCTTCAGCATCGGCGGCACTGCCATCTACATGGATCGCATGTATGGCGGCTATCAGGACAATCGCAGCGCGGTGCAGACGGCGGCCGGCGTGGTGACCGTTAATCCCGCCACCAAGGTGCTGTTGCGTGAAATCCCCGGCTATTGGCGCTTCGATGCCCGCGCCGCGCTGAAGCTGACCGACATGATCGAACTCAGCGTCAACGCCCAGAACCTGACGGACAAGGCGTATTTTAGCCAGGCCTTCACGACCCACAACGCCAATGTCGCTGCCGGACGCACGGTGTTCGGCACGGTCAACGTCCGCTTCTGATGACCATTTCCGATCCCGCCTGGCCCGCCCCCGCCGCATTGCCGCCCGAGGAACTGGCCGCGCGGCTGGCGACCCCCGGCGCGGCCCGGGCCGCACTGGTCCATGCCGCGGCGCAGGCGGGGGAGGCGGAGGCGCAGCTGGTCTATGGCCAGATGCTCCTCGATGGCACCGAAACGCCGGCTGATCGGCGGGCGGCGCTCGACTGGTTCACCCGCGCTGCCGCGCAGCATCACCCGATGGCGCTCAACATGGTCGGGCGATGCTACGAACTGGGCTGGGGCTGCGCGGTCGATGCCGGGCGCGCCGTCGCCTGCTACCGCATCGCCGCCGGGCAGGGACTGGCGGAGGCGATGTATAACTATGCCACGCAACTGGCGCTCGGCCACGGCGTCGCGACCGACCGGGCGGAGGCGCTCCGCTGGCTGCAGCGGGCCGGCGACCTTGGCTATGCGAAGGCGGTGAACTTCATCGGCAGCTTTGCCGAGGATGGCTGGGCGGGGCCGCGCGACATGGCAAAGGCCGCGCGTTGCTACGCCCGGGCGGCCGAGGGTGGCGATTTCCGCGCCGCCTTCAATCACGCCCGGATGCTCGGTGCCGGGGGACAGGTCGAGGGTGCACTCGAATGGCTGGCAAGCGCGGTGGCCGGGGGCACGCCCGCCTTTGCCGCACGCGTCATCCATTGGTGCGCCGCCAGCGACATCCCCGCCTTCCGCCGCTATGCCGCAACGTTGAGGGAGGGCAGGGCATGTTGATCGCGATACCCGATGTGCTGGACGGGGAGGGCGTGGCCCGGCTGCGCGGCTTGATCGATGTCGCGGAGTGGGTGGACGGCAACGCTACCTCCGGCCCGCAATCCGCGCTGGCCAAGCGCAACGCGCAATTGCCCGAAGGCTCGCCGGCCGCGCGCCAGGCGGGGGGCATGGTGCTCGACGCGCTGGCCCGGTCGCCGCTGTTCATCGCCGCCGCATTGCCGCTCAAGGTGTTTCCGCCGCTGTTCAACCGCTATGCGGGGGGCGACGCCTTCGGTCTGCATGTCGACAACGCCATCCGCATCCAGCGCGGCAGCGACTTTCGCATCCGCTCCGACCTGTCCGCCACGCTCTTCCTGTCCGATCCGGACAGCTATGACGGCGGCGAACTCGTTATCGAGGAACAGTTCGGCGAACAGCGGGTCAAGCTGCCTGCCGGGCACATGGTCGTCTATCCCGCCTCCAGCCTGCACCGGGTGACGCCGGTCACGCGGGGCACGCGTGTCGCATCCTTTTTCTGGATCCAGTCGATGGTGCGCGACGACGGCGCCCGCCGCATCCTGTTCGAACTCGACCAAAGCGTGCAGGACATCGCCGGCCGCGACGGGCAGGACGATCCCATCACCATCCGGTTGACCGGCGTCTACCACAATCTGCTCCGCCGCTGGGCGGAGGCCTGAACCTCACGACGCCGGTGCCGGCCCCCAGCCGAGACCCAGCGCCTTTTGCAGCGCGATGAAGTCGCTGGTCATCGCCGCCGTCGCCTGCGCCAACGACTGTTCCGCCGACAGCCGCTGCCGCTCGGCATCCAGTGTGTCGATCAGCGTCGCGGCCCCTGCGGCATAGCGCTGCTGCTGGAGCGCGGCGGCGCGGTCCGCCGACGCCTTGGTTCGCGCCGCACTGGCCACCGTACGCCTGCGCGCGCCGTAGCGCGACAAGGCATCCTCGGCATCGCGCAGCGCGGTCAGGACGGACGCGCGGTACTGCGCCGCCGCCTCGTCGCGCACGCCCTTGGCCTGTTCCACGCGCGCCGCGTTGCGACCGAAGTCCAGGAAGTTCCAGCTCAACCGTGGCATGCCCAGCGTGAACAGGTTGCCGGTGTCGAACACGTCGCCGGGATCGGTGCCGCCAAGCCCCAGCATGCCCATCAGGCTGATCTGCGGAAAGCGCTGCGCCTCCGCCACGCCGATCCGCGCATTGCTCTGCGCCAGTTGCCGCTCGGCCGCGCGAATGTCAGGCCGACGCTGGAGCAGGGCGGCGGGATCGCCCACCGCGACCTCGGCCGGGGGCAGGGGGACGCGACCCGGTGTCGCCAGCATCGTGTCCAGCGCGCCCGGCGCCTCGCCGACCAGGATCGCCAGCGCGTTCAGATACGCATCGCGCTCCGCGGTCAGCGGCACCAGCGTGGCATCGGTCTGCTCCAGCTGCGTGCGCAGCCGCTCCACCTCCAGCGCAGAGGTGGTGCCCGCGCCGTAGCGTTCCTGCGTCAGGGCCAGCATCCGCCGCTGGCGCTCCGCCGTTGCCTGTCCCAGTGCCAGCCGCTGCTGCCGGTCGCGCAATGCGACATAGGCCTGCGCCACCTCCGCGGTCAGCGACACCTGCACGTCCGCCACGCCGGCCTCGGCCCGGCCCAGCGAGGCGCGCGCCGCCTCCACCCCGCGGCGGCGCAGGCCGAACAGGTCGACCTCCCAGCTCGCATCGAAGCCGAGATTGTAGAATTGCAGCGACTCGCTGTCGCCGCCGCCACCTTGCGCCCCCGCTTCCGCACCGCCCAGGTCGATGCCGGGCAGGCGCGCAAAGACGCCCATCGCCTGCGCGTTCGCGTTCGGCAACTGGTTCGCCCGCTCCAGCCGCAGCCCGGCCCGCGCCTGACGCAGCCGCGCCTCGGCCACCGCGATGTTGGGATTGCCCGCCAGCGCGCGCGCCTCCAGATGGTCGAGCATCGGATCGCGCAAGCCGGTCCACCATGACGCCACCACCGGCTGCGCCGCCACCGTCTCGGGCTGCGCGCGGACGAATTTGGCGGGCGGCGCCACCGCACCGGCGCTTTCGGGCCCCTGATAGTTCGGCCCCACCGTGCAGGCGGAGAGAAGGACGAGGGAGGGAAGGATCAGCGTGCGCATCGAACTGCGTTCCTCAATGCATGGCGATCGCCTGCCCCTGCGGCAACGGCCGGAGGAACAGCACGAGCGGCGTGACGAGCGTGATCCCGATCGCCAGCAGCCAGAAAATGTCGTTGAAGGTCATGACCAGCGCATCGCGCTGGATCTGGCCGGCCAGCGTGCGAAACGCGCCCTCCTGCCCGAACTGGGCGGTCAGCCCGCCCAGATAGTCCTGAACGCGCACCGAGTTGGCATTCAGCGTTTCCTCGATCCGGCGGCTGTGGAACCACATGCGCTGGTCCTGCACCGTCGAGATCCCCGCCAGCGCGAACGACCCGCCCAAGTTGCGCGCCGCGTTGAACAGCCCGGCCGCGTCGCCTGCATCGGACGGCGGGACGGACGAGATCGCCGCCTGGTTCAGGAACAGGAAGCTCAGGATCGTCCCGACGCCGCGCAGCAATTGCGAGTCGACGAAGTCGCCGCCCGCCGATTGTGCAGTCAGCGTGGTGTCGATCCAGCAGCTCGACGCCATGATCAGCAGGCCCGCGCCGACCGCGAACCGGATGTCGAGGTGCCGGATCATCAGCGGGGTGAACCCCATCAGGATGATGCTGGGAATACCCGACAGCAGCACCACCTTGCCCGATTGCAGCGCGTTATAATCGGCGATCGTCGCCAGGAACTGGGGGATGACGTAGGAGGTGCCGTACAGCACCGCACCCACCAATATGCCCATCACCACCACCGACCCGAACTGCCGGTCCAGCACCAGCGACAGCTTGATCACCGGCCGCTTCGCCAAGAACTGGCCGGCGAGCAGCAGCACGAAGCCGAGCGCCGCGATCAGCGACAGGATGATGATCGTCTCGCTTTCGAACCACTGCTCGCGCTGGCCCTCCTCCAGCACCACGGTCAGCCCGCCCAGCCCCAGGATCAACCCGGCGATGCCCAGCCAGTCGGCGCGGAACAGCTCCTCCGGGTGCGCCTTGCGGTGCGGCAGGCCGACCAGCAGCAGCACGATCAGCAGGATGCCGATCGGCAGGTTGATGAAGAAGGCATAATGCCAGGAGATATTCTCGGTCAGCCAGCCGCCGATCAGCGGCCCGACCAGCGGCCCCAGGATCGCGGTCACGCCGAACAGCGCATTGCCGATCGGCTGTTGCGAGCGCGGCAACCGCGTCGCGATGATCGTCATCGCGGTGGGGATCAGCGCGCCGCCGGTAAAGCCCTGGCCGACGCGCCCGATGATCATCATCGTCAGGTTGGTCGATATGCCGCACAGCATCGAGAAGAGCGTAAACAGCGTCGTCGCGATCAGCAGAAAGGTGCGCAGGCCGAACAACCGCTCCAGCCACGCCGCCAAGGGGATGATGATGATCTCCGCCACCAGATAGGCGGTGGCGATCCATGTCCCCTCGGTGCCGCTCGCACCGATCTCGCCCTGGATGGTGGGCAGCGACGAATTGACGATGGAGATGTCCAGCGTCGCCATCAGCGCACCCAGGCTGCCCGCCGCCACCGCCAGCCAGGCGGCGGCATCAGCGCGCTCGGGCGTACCGGCGGATGCCTTGCCGGAGGATGCGCGAACACCGTCCGCGGTGGCCGCGCTCACCGGCGGATGCTCTCGTTATGCTTTTCCTGTTCGCGGGCGATGCGGTCCCTGGCGCCCTTGGCCGACCGGGTGTCGACGCTGACCTCGACCGACATGCCCGGCACCATCAGCTTGCGCGTTTCCGGATCGGCATGGATCGCGATGCGCACCGGCACGCGCTGCACGATCTTGGTGAAGTTGCCCGTCGCATTCTGCGGCGGCAGCACCGAGAATTGCGCACCGGTACCCGGCGAGATGCTCTCGATCCGGCCGGGGATATCAACGCCCGGCAGCGCATCCACCTCGATCGTGACCGGCTGGCCGATGCGCATCAGGCCGAGCTGCGTTTCCTTGAAATTCGCCTCGATATAAAGCTGATCGACCGGCACCACGGTCATCAGCCGGGTCGCGGCCTGCACATATTGGCCGACGCGCACCGTCTTGTCGCCGATCCGGCCGTCGATCGCCGCGCGCAGCAGGGTCGCGCCCACATCGCTCTGCGCCGCGGCAAGCTGCGCCTCTGCGCCCTCGGCCTGCGCCTCGGCCTGCCGGATCTGCGCGCGCAGCGTGCCGACGCGGCGCTGCGCACTGGTCAACGCCGCCTGTGCCGCGCTGACGCGGGCATCCGCCTGCGTCGCCTGGTTGCGCAACTGCGACAGGCGCTCGCGCGGTTCGGCCCCCGATGCCGCCAGCGGCACATAGCGTGCCACCTCGGACCGGGCGAACGCCGCATCCGCCCGCGCGGAGGCGAGGTCGGCGGCGGCACGCGTGATCGCCGCCTGCTGCTCGCGAATCTGCGCCTCCACACCCTGGGCGGTGGCGGCGGCGACGCCGATCTGTGCCTGCGACTGGGCCGCGCGCGCGGTATAATCGCGCGAGTCGATCTGGGCGAGGGGCGTGCCGGCGCGGACATACTGGTTGTCGCGCACGAACACCTTGTCGACATAGCCGCCGACCTTGGGCGACACGATCACGCTGTCCGCCTGGACATAGGCATCGTTGGTCGATTGCTGGAACTTGCCGAAGCTCTGATACCGCGTGAACCAGATCGCACCGACCACCAACAGCACGACCACGACCACCAGCAGGATCGCGCGGATACGGCGCTTCTTGGCCGGGGACGCCGCCTTGGCGGGCGTCTCGTCATGCTCGTCCCCGGGCGTATCCGTGCCACCATTTTGCTGATCGGACAGGTCGGCCATCATCTTCCTCGCATCTGCAGCATGCCTTCTGCGCCGGCTTGCCGAACTAGGCAAGGCCATTTAGTGAGGTTCCTCATGAAGTCCAGTGAGGTTCTGCTCCGCGACCTGGCCCGCGTCTATCTGATGGCCCATCGCCTGACCGACCGGGCGATGACCGCTCAGGGCGCGTCCTTTGCCCGCACGCGTCTGCTCCTGCTGATCCAGGCCGGCAACGGGCGCGCGCGCGCCGCCGACATTGCGGAGGTGTTCACCATGGCGCCGCGCAGCGTCACCGACGCGGTCGACGCGCTGGAGCGCGACGGCTTGGTCCGGCGCGAACCCGACCCGCAGGATCGCCGGGTCAAGCGCCTGCACATCACGCCCGCCGGCCAGCGCGCCATCGATGCCAGCGAGCCGATGCGCGTCGCCTTGACCAAAAGGCTGTTTGTCGCCTTCGACGACGATGACCGCGCGCAGCTCGATACGCTGCTCCAGAAGCTGCTCGCCGCGCTGATCGCCGAAATGCCCGATCATCTCGGTGCGGATGCGTGCACTTCGATTGTGCCCACTCCCGAGCGCGGAGCGTAACCCCCGCTGGCGAGTTAACGCGGGATGACATACGTTAACCGCACGCGCGCATGTTGAACCCGTTCCGGCGGGGCGAGGGGGATGGCCCGACGCTGGGCGACGGCGCCGAACCCGCCACCGCCCTGTCGCAACAGGGATTGCGCCATGCCGACGGCCATCTGCCGCTCGAACGCTATGGCACGCTCGGCGACGGGCGCAGCGTGGTGTTCAGCGGCGCGGACGGGGCGGTCGACTGGTGGTGCGTTCCCAACATGGACTCGCCGCCCCTGTTCGACCGTCTGCTCGATGCGGAGCAGGGGGGCTATTTCGCGCTCAGCCCGGATGCGCCCTTTACCGTCGAGCGGCGCTACCGCGCCGACAGCAATGTGCTGGAGACGATCTTCACCACCGACACCGGCCGGGCCAAGCTGACCGAGTCGATGAACAGCGGCACCGCCGGTCGCCTGCCCTGGGCGGAGTTCGCGCGCCGGCTCGACGGGCTGGACGGCCATGTCCGCTTCGCCGTGTCGCTGCGCTTCGGCCGCCGCGCCGACACGGTCAGCCCGTATTTCGCCAAGGCCGGCGGGCATGACGTGTTCCATGTCGGCCACGTCCTCGGCCTCTTCCGCCACTCCGACAATGTGCAGCTCGATCCCCTGATCGACGGGCAGATCACCGGCACCGTCGCGGTCGGGCCGGGCGAGCGCGCGGTGGTGGCGATCGTCGCGGGGGAGGACGAACCGCTCGTCTGCCCCGCGATCGAGGAAATCGATGCCCGTATCGACCTGTCCGATGCCGAATGGCGGCAATGGACGGAGCGGCTGCGCTGCCACGATCGCTTTCGCGCGCTGATCATGCGCAGCGCCCTGGCGCTGAAGCTGCTCCTCTACTCGCCCACCGGCGCGATCGCCGCCGCCGCGACGACCTCGCTGCCCGAAGGGATCGGTGGCGAGAAGAATTACGATTATCGCTACGCCTGGATCCGGGACGCGGGCTACACGATCAAGGCGTTCCTGCGCATCGGCGCGCTGGCCGAGGCCAAGGCGGCCTTTACCTGGCTGCTCAAGCGGTTGGGCGAGAGCGAACCGCAGGTCTGCTACACGCTGCAGGGCGACATGGTGCCGGGGGAAAAGATCGTCGACGTGCCCGGCTATCGCGGCTCGGGACCCGTCCGCACCGGCAACCTTGCCGGGTCGCAGCATCAGCATGGTATCTACGGCGACATTTTCGAGACGGCGAGCCGCTTCGTCGCCTGTGGCAACATCCTCGATGCCGCCAGCGCGGAAACCCTGTCACATCTCGCCGACGACTGCGCGGACCGCTGGCGCCTGCCCGACGCCGGGCTGTGGGAACTGCCCGAAAGCCGGCATTACACCATGTCCAAGATCAGTTGCTGGCAGGCGCTGGCCCGCGCGGTCGAGCTGGCCGATGACGGGCAGATCCCGACCACCTGCCGCGCCCGCTGGCTGCGCGAGCGCGACCGGATCGCCGCCTGGATCGACGAGCATTGCTGGTCGGAGGAACGCGGCGCCTATCTCTTCTATCCGGGCAGCGACATGCTCGATGCCAGCCTGGCGCTCGCCGTCCGCTTCCGCTTCGACGGACAGGACCGGCTGCGTCGTACCCTGGACGCGATCGACCGCGACCTCGGCAAGGGCGCGTTCCATTATCGCTACACCGATGTCGACCGGGAGGAGGGGTGTTTCCTCGCCTGCACATTCTGGATGATCGAGGCGCGCGCGATGCTCGGCCAGAAGGCAGAAGCGGAGGCCGCCTTCGAGGCCGCCATCGAAAAGCTGGACAGTGGTGTCGGCGTCTATGCCGAGATGATCGACCCCGACACCGGCGCCTATCTCGGCAACATGCCGCAGGGGCTGACCCATCTCGCCCTGATCCAGGCCGCCGCGACCTTGTGCGGGGCCGAACTCTGATACGCTATCCCGCCCGCGCCAGCCGGTATCCCACCCGCCCGAACAGGATCAACGCGACGGCCGACCCGACCAGCGTCGCCCCCGCCGCGCCCGTCGCGCCGTAGGCGGGCATCAGCACCGCCATTGCGGCGAACAGCGCAACGACCGATGCGACGCGGATGCGCAGCGCGGTCGCTGCCCGCCCGATCGCCAGCAGCACCGGCTCGAACGCCACGCCCATTACCTCCAGCCCGGCGGCAAGCCCCAGCAGCACCAGCACCGGATACGCCCCCAGATAGGTCTTGCCCGCGATCAGCCGCAGCGCCGGCTCTCCCAGCAGGGGCACCAGCAGACAGATCGACCCACCCGCCACCAGCGCCAGCCGCGTCGATTGCCGGAACAGGGTCGTCATGTCCCGCTTGTCCCCTTCGGCCCCCGCCCGCGTGAACTCCGGCAGCACCCCGCGCGAAAACATATCGGACACCCGCGTCAACGCCTGGCTCAACTGATAGGCCAGCCGGTACGCGCCCGCCGCCGCCGGCCCCGTCGCAAAGCCGACCAGCACCACCACCACCTGCTTGCTCGCGGCGTTCAGCGACGCGTTCATGTTGGTCACCACCGCGAAATGCCACAGCCCCGCATTTTCGCGCGGTGCGGCCTGTGCCCCGCGCCACCATCCCAGCAGGCCCGGCGCCGCCCGGTGGGCCGCCGTCCAGTAGACGATGGCGGTCAGCACCTCGGCTCCCGCCCAGGCGAGCAGGAACCCCTGCACCGTCGCATGCATCAGCACCGCCGTGATCGCGCCGGCACAGCGCGCGAAGGGGGTCACCGCATCCGCCATCGCGCCCACCGCGAACCGGTCGTGCAGTCTCAGGATGCCGACCGCGGTCGATCGAAAGGTCAGCAGCAGCACGAAGCAGAACAGCAGGGCCTCGGTCGCGAAGGTCGCATCCCATCCCAGCCGCACCCGCAACACGGCGACCGCGACGCTCGCCACCAGGCATCCGAACAGCGCCGCGCCCAGGTCGAGCGCGGTGCACCAGCGCACCAGCCGCCCCAGCATCGCCCCGTCACCCGCCTTCAGCGGCGCCATGCCGTAGCGCACCACCACCTGCCATGTCTGGAAACCGACCAGCGCGGCGACCGCCTGGCCCGTCGACAGGATCAGCGTGAACTCGCCGAACCGCACGACGCCCAGCGAGCGCGTGGCGAGCGCCAGATAGACGAGGCTGAGCACCGCGCCGACGCCTTTGCCGGTCAGCAGCCAGCCGACATTGCGCAGCGCACGGCCGAATGGGGTCGGCGCGGACTTGGACACGTTCAACGGCTTTCTTCCGAGGGCGATCAGAGGCTAAGGGGGTGACGGATCATGCGCATCGCCTTCCTCTATATCGCCGAAGCCTATCAGTGCTACCATGGCGCGGCCATCGCGTTCGAATTGGCGCGCCGCCCCGGCTGGACGGTGGTCAACTACCATAACGATCCCGAAACGCCGCATCACCTGGAGCGGATACGCGCCGCCTACGGCGTGCCGCCGATCGAAACCCGCCGCCTGCACCGATCGCCGCTCACCGTCGCGCTTCAGCGGCTGAAGCGGCTGGGCATGTTCAAGGATCTGGTGATGCGCGACAATGCCGCCGAACTGGACGGCTATGACGCGATCTTCGCGGTGGAGGATACGGCGGCGGCGCTGCGCCGCCTCGGCGTCCGGCGCCCCCGGCTGATCTACCATCCCCACGGCGTCGGCGACCGGGCACGCGGCTTCGTGCGCGACATCGCGGTCTTCGACCATGTCCTGCTCGCCGGGCCCAAGACCGCCGAGCGCATGCTGCGCGAGGGGCTGATCCGCCCCGACGCCTATACGCTTACCGGATCGGTGAAGCTGGAAACCGGCTTCCACGTCGGGGAGGTCGCAGCGCCGCTCTTTTCGCAGGCCGCGCCCACCGTGTTCTACAACGCCCACAAGGAACCGCGCCTGACCTCCTGGCATCGCTTCATCGAACCGATGCTCGCCGGCTTCGCGGCCGACCCCTCCCTCAACCTGATCGTCGCCCCCCACGTCAAACTCTTCCGCCGACACCCCGAACGACACCGCACGAACTGGCGCGCGCGCAGTACCCCCAACGTCCTCATCGACCCCGGCTCCGACCGCTCCGTCGACATGACCTACGCCGTCGCCTCCGACATCTATGTCGGCGACGTCAGCAGCCAGGTGTACGAATTCCTGATGCGCCCGCGCCCCTGCGTCTTCCTGAACGCCCACCGCATCGACTGGCGCGACGACCCCAGCTTCGCCCACTGGCACCTCGGCGACGTCGTCGACGACCCTGCCGACCTGATGGCGGCGATCCATGCTGCGCCCGCGCGTCACGCCCTCTACCGCGCCCGGCAGGAAGTGATGGCCGATGCCTCGCTCGGCGACCGGTCGCCCGGTGCCGCTGCCCGGGCGGCACAGGCCGTAGCGGCGGTGCTGGCGCGGTGAAGGTCGGCTTCCTCTTCAACCACGATGCGCTTCATCAGATCGGCCATACCGCGCCGATCATCGCGCAGATCGCGACTTTCCCGGATGTCCAGGTCCACGTCCTGACAAGCTCGCCCGAGCAGCAGGCGCGGGTGCGCGCCGTGATCGGCACGGAGGTGGCCGCCCGCGTAACCTTTGTTTCGCTCGATGTCGGCGCGCTTGCCGGTGCGCTCGATGCCGGGCTGCGCTGGATGGCACCTTTTCGCCGGGTCGCGATATTGCGCGAAAACCTGTCCGCCTTTGCGGCGCTCGATGTTCTGGTGGTGCCCGAGACGACCTCGCTGCTGCTGCGCGACCGCTTCGGCCTGCGCGATCTCCGCTATGTCTGGCTCCCCCACGGCGCCGGCGACCGATCGGTGGGGTACCGGGGCGTCATGCGTGGCTTCGACCTCGTATTGCTGTCCGGGCAGAAGGTGCATGACCGGATGCAGGTCATGGGCCTGATTGCGCCGGGCCAGGCGCAGATCATCGGCTATCCCAAGTTCGACACGATCGATTTTGCCACGCCGCCCGCGCCGTTGTTCGACAATGGCCGCCCGACCGCCCTCTACAATCCGCATTTCGAACCCCGCCTGTCATCGTGGTACGACATGGGGGAGGGGGTGATGGACTGGTTCGCCGGACAGGACCGCTTCAACCTGATGGTCGCACCCCACGTCATGCTGTTCCGCAGGCGCATCCATGCTTCCGTCGAACACGCTCGCCTGCGCTGGCGCCGCGACCTCGCCCATCGCTACCGCGCTTGCCCGAACATCCGCTTCGACTCCGGCAGCACCGCCTCCGTCGACATGACCTACACCCGCGCCGCCGACATCTATCTCGGTGACGTCAGCAGCCAGATCTACGAATGGATCGCTCGCATACGCCCCGCCGTCTTCCTCAACCCGGCCAAGGTCGAATGGACATCCGACCCCAATTTTGCCCATTGGCATCTGGGGCGCGTGGTGGATGATATCTCCGCCCTCGGCCCTGCCATCGAAAGCGCGCAGGCGGAGTTCGCCGGCTACCGCGCGGCGCAGGAAGCGGCCTTCCACCACACCTTCGATCAAGGCGCCGAACCCGCCGCCCTGCGCGCCGCGCGTGCTATCGTGGAGCGGTTCGGCAAAGACGCCAAGGGGAGGGGGAAACCATGACCGACGGTCGCGAAGAAGCGTGTGCGGCGATAGCAATGCCGCCGGGACTCGCGACCGCAACGATGGGCTACCGGTGGATGCGCAACATGATCGGCGAATCCGGCGGCGGCGTGTATCGCCTGCACGGCAGACAGGATGCGCCCGACCTCTTCCTGAAACATGGTCGGGGCATGGTGGCCGATGACATCGCCGACGAAATGGTCCGCCTGCGCTGGCTGAGCAAGCACATATCCGTGCCGACCATTCGGCATTTCGTCCATACGGGGGACGAGGCATGGATGTTGATGACGGCCATACCCGGCCAGACGGCCTATCAACACCTGACGGCTCGTCCGCACGATCGCCTTGACGTCGTAGATGCATTGGCCACGTTCCTTCGGCAGCTTCACGCCATCCCGGTCGACACATGCCCCTTCATCAGCGACCATCATCATCGCCTGATGCAAGCCAGAACGCGCATCGACCAGGGTCTCGTCGCCGAAGATGAATTCGATGAGGAACGGGAAGGCTGGTCGGCCGAAGAGGTATGGCAAGCCATGCAGGACCTGATGCCGTTCACCCTCGACCGCGTCGTGACCCATGGCGACTTCTCGCTCGACAACATCTTGCTGGAAGATGGCCAAGTCGTTGGGCTGATCGATGCCGGACGGGTCGGCATCGCCGACCGCTACCAGGACATTGCGATCCTGTGGAACTGTCTGGGCGAGTTCGACGATGCGCTTCGTTCACACTTCCTGAGGCGCTACGGAATTGCGGACGTGGACAATCGCAAACTGCAATTTCATCTCATGCTGGATGAAATGTTCTAATCTGCGGCATCACCCCGATATCGCGCATATCTTTTTCACCACCGCTCGATCGGCCACCCGCACTCGATCGCCAGTGCGGTCATTCTCTTACCCGGGCTGACCACCACCGGCTCGTCCGCCCAAGCGAAGGTCGGGGCATCGGACGCATGATCCGAATAAAAGCGCACATGCGCTTCCTCGCGTTCAACACCCTGAGCGGCCAGCCAATCCCGGATCATCGCCAGCTTGGCCGGGCCGTAACAGTTGGCGCCCGACAGCGCCGGCACGATCCGCCCGGTGGTATCCCGCATCGCCTCCGTCGCGATCAGGTCCTTCACGCCCAGCCGAACGGCAATCGCCTGTGCATAGAAGCGATGCGCGGCCGTCGCGATGACGATGCGATAGCCCGCCGCCCGGTCCGCCGCCATCCGCTCTCTTGCACCTGGCCGGATGTTGCCGTCGTCCGTCATGGCGGCGAATGCCTCCGCCAGCGCGGTCGATCTGGCTTCGTCCAGCGCCGCACCCAGCATCAGCCGGTGCATGATCGGCTTCAACCGGTCACGATCGTACAGCTTCAGCGCGTGCAGCAATGCGGCACCCGCGGCCACCGGCGCCATCGCCATGCGCCAACTCCCGCGCGCGGCATGGAGCAGGAAGGGGGTCCAGGTCGGCGCGCGTGTGATCGTGCGGTCCAAATCGTAGATGGCGATGCGCTGCATCAACCGGCATCCAGTGTCCGCACCAGCGCCAGATCTTCCGGCTTATCGACATCCACCGCCGCGCGTCCGAACGGGCTGGCGACCATCGCGGCGCGCACCCGCGCAGTCTCCCCGATCCGCTGCAATGCCATGTCCAGCGTCAGCCGCCCTGCAAGGTAGCGCAGCAGCAGCCCCGGCCCCAGCCGACGCACGATCCGCCAGGGCCGCTTGCGATCCCGCTCCACCCGCTGCCAGAGCGCCACCGCGTCGGCCGCCACGGCAGTCTGCAACAGGAACAGGTTGCAACCCGACCAGGCACCATCGGCAAAGCGCAGATAGGTACGCTGCGTACCGGGCACGTCGCGCTCGATCACGTCACGTCGCGCCAGCAGCACCGCGACATCGGCGTCCGTCGGCACGTCGGCGATGAACCGGGTGATCCATCCGGCCTCCAGCAGGGCATGGTCCGCGGTCGTCACGAGCAACGGCGCACCAAGCTGTTCCAATCCTGCGGCCGTACTCGCGCTCGGGCCCGCCGCTGCCTGCAGAACTTCGGCGCCCAATGCTGTCGCCGCCTGGGCCACAGCGGTGGAGGATGCCGCCACCATGATGCGATCCGCGCCGGCCGCGCGCACCGCCTCCACAACCCTGGTCAGCATCGTGCGACCACCGACCACCGCCAGCGCCTTGTCGCTCACCCCGGCATGCAGCGCGACCGGGTCTGGGCCACCGCGGGAGCCGGCCAGGATCAGCGCGTGGAAGCTCATCGTGCCGCCTCCGCCGACCGCGCGCGCATCACCCGCCACAACACTGCCGGTGCCGCCAGCACGGGGTGCCGTTCGCGCCACGGGGTCAGGGGAATGTGGATGCCGGTATGCCGCTCGATCTTCCACAGGCCGTATCGGGCCGCCCCGTCGAAGGTGAAGGCCGCCTTCACCAGCCGCGCCACGTTCAACGGCCTGCCCGCACGCCGCCGCGCCTGCCACCGCCGCAGCCGGTATGCGCGGTCGCCCGAGGGCGTCAGCAACTCACCGTGCGTGTCGTACCGGATGCCGCCTGCGTTCCAGGCCAGCGGCAACAGACGCTGCCACCGCGCCGGATCGTAGCGCAGGATCTGGTCCTCGCGACCGGGCTTCTCCACGCGCAGTTCGGCCCGGTAGGTCTGACGGAACAGCGCCCGCCAATAATTGTCGGCGGTGCCGTTCTCAGGCCCCAGCGCCGCGGCGTATCCCGCCGCCGTCGCCGCCGCTGCCGCCACACTCGCGCGAACCCGGGCTGCAGTGTCCGCATCCCGAACCCAGGCCAGCGCCGCCGGCTGCACGAAGCGCGTCCAGATCGTCGTATCCAGCATCCGCCCCGATGCGGCATCCTCAAAGGTCTGCAGCGGCATCGTCGCGACCTTTGCCCGCAGCACGGCATCACCGATCGCCATTTCGTGAAAGCTCACATCGGGCCACAGCCACCGCGTTGCCGTCCGGTGCAGCACGCCGCCACGACGCGCATCCGTCAGGACGTAGAAATCCAGCACGCCGTCCAGATCGCCGGTCCGCAGCACCGATCCATAGAACAGGACCGCGGCGACATCCGCATCGCCCGCCAGGCGTTCCGCCATCATCGCGATGGGCGGGGGCAGGGGCGTCGCCAGCTCCGCCGCGACGAAGTCGTCCAGCGTCATCGTACGGCTCAGGGCACCACGAAGTTGAGCGCGCGGCCCTGGGCAACGATCAACTCGCCACCGGCATAGGTCTCACCATCCAGCACGAAGCCGGTGTCTAGCGTCAGGCCGACGCGGTTCGCATCCAGCCGATGATAGCCGGCGCGCGCCAGCCATCCCGCCTCCGACCCCGCCACCAGGATCGGTGCGGAGACGAACAGCGCCTTGGGGGGCGCATCAACCCCAAGCAGCTTCATGCCGGGCCGCGGCCGACCGAACGGCTTCAATCCGAGCGGCAGGCGCTCCAGCGTCGATGCCAGCAGCAGGTAGAAGGGCCGCTCCACGCTGCGCCCGTCATCCAGTTCGACCCGGATCGGATCACCGCGCCGCCAGACATTGTCGCGTCCGCCGAACAGCGTCTGTGCGATCCCGCCTGCCAGCGACAGGCCGACCGCCAGGCCGTTGAAGGCGCCGATCCGGTGGGTTTCCTGGGCCAGCGCCGTGGCACGCACGAACGCGCCGGCGCCGAACAGAAAGCCGACCCGCATCGGCTCACGACCGTCCACCCGGCGGATTTCCACGGGCGAACGCTGCGTGCGCGACGGGCCATGGATCGCCTCGATCGCCGCCTTGATCGTCCAGTTGGTGGGGACGCCCAGGTCGATGGCCAGAGCATTGGTCTTGCCCGCCGGCACGACCGCGATGTCCGGCATTGCATCGCCGAAATGCTGGGCCGCGGCGGTGATGACATCGCGGATCGTGCCATCGCCGCCGTCGATCAGTAGCGCGTCGATCCCACGCGACGCGAAACGGGCGAGAACCGCGTGCAATTCCTCCTGCGTGCGCGGTGCGGCAAAGTCGATGCCCGACGCACTGGTGAACGGCGAGAATTCACGGGAAAGGTTGCGGTGCGCGCGGGCGTTGCAGATCACGCCGATCCGCTGCACGCCGCCCATTCGCCGCCCGTCCAGACGCACGGTCTGGGCCGGGCGCCGGACGCGGAACTCCGCCGAGGTGAGCCGCGCCAGCCCGCCGCCGATCCGGCCGATCAACCCATCACTTCCGTCGATCGGCATCCTGATCGGCATCGACCACTTTATCCTTCGCTGGCCGCACACGGCATTAACATCTTCAGCCATGTTCGTGGAATAAGGCCATTTTCAGGCGAGTTGTTACAAAAGCGTCATATTCTCCCTCAGCGCAATGGATACAAGGGGTTGGCGGCCATTATCACTCCAGATCATTCTCGCTGACGATCACCACCGGCTGCTCCATGTCACGGCCCAGCGCGGTCAGGGCCGCCTCCAAAATGTCGTCGCTGTAGCGTTCGAAGATCTCGATGGCGTCGCCATCCGGCGCGTCGCCGCCAAGCGCTTCCAGCAGGTCATATTGGACGGCGAACTGATATTCCTCGCCGTCGATCTCGCCCACGAACTCGACCTGCCGGTCCCCGGCATTGTCCTCCAGCGTGCCCTTCACGATGGTCAGCGCGTCATCGGCCATTGTCACTCTCGTCCCTTCCAGTGGCATGTGGGGGAGGGGACGCAACATCGCCGCAAAGGGTTCCATGCTGCCCCGCTGAACGCCCACGAAAAAAGCCGGGCAGCATGAACTGCCCGGCTTTCCGAGAGGCCGGCGAAGGACCGGATCGATTATTCGATCCGCTTGGCCAGCTCCTTGTTGATGCCCAGCGCCGCCAGCGTGCAGATCGCACCCGACAGCAGGTAGAAACCAACCGACAGCAACCCGAAATGCGCCGCCAGCAACAGCGCGGCCAGCGGCGCGAAGCCGGCGCCGATCAGCCATGCCAGGTCCGACGTAATCGCCGCACCGGTATAACGGCGCATCGCCGAGAAGCCCGAATTCACCGCGCCCGAGGACTGGCCGAACGCCAGGCCCAGCAGCACGAAGCCCAGGATCATGTATGCCAGCTCGCCCCAGCCGCCATTGTCGAGCAGCTGCGGCGCAAAGCCGCTATAGGCCGCGATCAGCGCGGCCGAAGTGCCGAGCAGCGTGCGCCGCCCGACCCGATCGGCGATCATGCCCGAGGCGAGGATGGCGAGCACGCCGAACACGGCACCCAGCATCTCGATCAACAGGAAGTCGGTCGGCTGCTCCCGGTTGAACAGCACCACCCAGGACAGCGGAAATACGGTGACGAGGTGGAACAGCGCAAAGCTGGCAAGCGGTGCGAACGCGCCCAGCACCACGGTGCGGCCCTCTTCGCGCAGCGTCTCGCCCACCGGTGCCGGCTGCAGGTCGCGGGTTTCGAACAGCCGCTGGAATTCCGGCGTCGCCACGATGCGCAGCCGTGCGAACAGCGCCACCACGTTGATCGCGAAGGCGACGAAGAAGGGGTAGCGCCATCCCCAGTCGAGGAAGTCGGCGCGGCTCAGCGTCGCCATGAAGAAGGCGAACAGGCCGCTGGCGACCAGCAGGCCCAGCGGCGCCCCCAGCTGCGGGACCATCGCATACCAGCCGCGCTTGTTCTCCGGCGCGTTCAACGACAGGAGCGAGGGCAGGCCGTCCCATGCGCCGCCAAGCGCGATGCCCTGCGCCGCGCGGAAGATCGCCAGCAACACGGCAGCGGCCGTGCCGATCTGAGCATAACCGGGCAGAAAGGCGATCGCCATCGTCGATCCGCCGAGCAGGAACAAAGCGATGGTCAGCTTCACGCCGCGGCCATGCCGGCGATCGATCGCCATGAAGCCGAAGGTGCCGATCGGCCGCGCGATGAACGCCAGCGCGAACAGCGCAAAGGAATACATCGTACCCGTCAACGCATCGACATACGGAAAGATCAGCGACGGGAAGACCAGCACCGATGCGATCGCATAAACGAAGAAGTCGAAGAATTCGGAGGTACGGCCGATGATGACGCCGATTGCGATCTCGCCCGGCGCGATGCGATGCTCGCGCGCGTTGACGAGGCGGGCGTCCCGCTCGAGGGGCGTCGAGCTCGACGCGGTTAGTTCTGCGCTCATGGCTGCCGGTCCTGACTGCATATCACGTTCCGGGTTCCCGCGGTGCAACGCGCGCAAACCCTCTGATTGCATGGCCCTATGCGCCTTTCCGCTACCTGGGGGGATTGGACAAACTGTCCAATGTGCGCAGGTGCAGCAAAGGCGTAGCGGCGCGGTCGATATGCTTCATTCCTCGAGCCTTGCGCGCGTGCGCTCCCTTCGCCGGGCTGCCCCGCCCCTCCTTGCCTTGCCGGTCCTGGCCATGCTGGGTGGATGCGACGCGGTTGTGATGAACCCGGCCGGCGATGTTGCCGTGCAGCAGCGCGATCTCGTGCTGATCTCGACCGGGCTGATGCTGCTCATCATTATCCCCGTCATGATCCTGACCTGCCTGTTCGCGTGGAAGTACCGGGCCGCGAACAAGGAGGCGGATTATGATCCGCATTTCGACCATTCGACCCCGCTCGAACTCGTCATCTGGGCCGCGCCGCTGCTGATCATCATCTGCCTGGGCGCGGTCACCTGGACCAGCACCCATCTGCTCGATCCCTATCGCCCGATCGAGCGCACCGCGCCGGGCAAGAAGGTGGCGCAGGACGTCCGCCCGCTGGAGGTGCAGGTCGTCTCGATGGACTGGAAGTGGCTGTTCATCTACCCGGAACAGGGCATCGCGACCGTCAACCAGCTTGCGCTGCCCGTGGATCGCCCGGTCCGGTTCCGCCTGACCGGCACCAGCGTGATGAACGCCTTCTACGTGCCCACCATGGCCGGCATGATCTACACCATGCCGGGCATGGAAACCGCGCTGCATGCGGTGATCAACAAGCCGGGCACGTTTGACGGCTTCTCGTCGCACTATAGCGGCGCCGGCTTCTCCGACATGAACTTCAAGGTCTATGCCATGCAGGACGGCGCCTTCGACCAGTGGGTCGCGGGCGTGAAGGGTGGGCAGGGCAGCCTCAGCCGCGCGACCTTCGTGCAGCTTGAAAAGCCCAGCGAGAAGGTGCCGCCGATGCGCTTTTCGGCGGTGGCGCCCGGACTGTTCGATCTGGTCGTCAATCGCTGCGTCGAGCCGGGCAAGCCGTGCATGAGCGACGTCATGATGCACGATCGCAAGGCCGGCGGCGACCCGCACAAGATCAAGGCCGGGGAGGGCAATCCGCCCGTCAACAACACCGGCCCGATGCATGGCGACGCCACCAAGGGCGCGCTCCAGAAGTCGCCCGACGAGATCGAGACGGCGCCGCACCAGAGCAAGGAACCCCTGCCGGCGCCGGGCAACACCGATCCCGGTAACGCAAAGAACCGCCGCATGAGCTTCACCAACACCCCGCACATCCCCGGCACTGCCGGTGTGGATCGCGGCTGAGGTATTCGATCATGGATCAAACACTCATCAAGACCATCTTCGGGCGGCTATCGTTCGAATCCTTCCCCATCCATGAGCCGATCCTCGTGGCGACCTTTGCCGGCGTGCTGGTGGGCGGCCTTGCCGTGCTCGGCCTGCTGACCAAGTACAAGCTGTGGGGCTATCTCTGGAAGGAGTGGTTCACCAGCGTCGACCACAAGAAGATCGGCATCATGTACATGGTGCTGGGCGTCATCATGCTGCTGCGCGGCTTTGCCGACGCACTGATGATGCGCGGCCAGCAGGCCATGTCGTTCGGCGCGAACGAGGGCTACCTGAACGCACACCATTTCGATCAGGTGTTCACCGCCCACGGCGTCATCATGATCTTCTTCGTCGCCATGCCGATGGTGACCGGCCTGATGAACTACGTCCTGCCGCTCCAGATCGGCGCGCGCGACGTGTCGTTCCCGTACCTGAACAATCTCAGCTTCTGGATGACGGCGGGCGGTGCGGTGCTGATCATGGCGTCGCTATTCATCGGCGAGTTTGCGCGGACCGGCTGGCTGGCCTTCCCGCCCTTGTCGGAGCTTGATTACAGCCCGGATGTCGGCGTCGATTATTATCTATGGGCCTTGCAGGTGGCCGGTGTCGGCACGACGCTGTCCGGCATCAACCTGGTCGCGACCATCATCAAGATGCGCGCGCCCGGCATGACCATGATGAAGCTGCCGGTGTTCACCTGGACGTCGCTGTGCACCAACGTGCTGATCGTCGCGAGCTTCCCCGTCCTCACCGCCACGCTGACCCTGCTGACGCTCGACCGCTATGTCGGTACGAATTTCTTCACCAACGATGCCGGCGGCAATCCGATGATGTATTTCAACCTCATCTGGATCTGGGGCCATCCGGAGGTCTACATCCTCATCCTGCCGGCGTTCGGCATCTTCTCGGAAGTCACCTCGACCTTCTCGGGCAAGCGCCTGTTCGGCTACACCTCGATGGTCTACGCCACGATCGTCATCACGATCCTGTCGTACCTCGTGTGGCTGCACCACTTCTTCACCATGGGCTCCGGCGCCAGCGTCAATTCGTTCTTCGGCATCACCACCATGGTGATCTCGATCCCGACGGGCGCCAAGATCTTCAACTGGCTGTTCACCATGTACAAGGGACGCATCCGGTTCGAGCTGCCCATGATGTGGACGGTCGCGTTCATGCTGACGTTCGTGATCGGCGGCATGACGGGCGTACTGCTCGCGGTGCCGCCGGCGGACTTCGTGCTGCACAACTCGCTGTTCCTGATCGCGCACTTCCATAACGTGATCATCGGCGGCGTGCTGTTCGGCATGTTCGCAGGGATCAACTACTGGTGGCCCAAGGCGTTCGGCTTCAAGCTGGACGAGAAGTGGGGCAAGCTGTCCTTCTGGTGCTGGGTCATCGGCTTCTGGGTCGCGTTCGCGCCGCTCTATGTGCTGGGCCTGATGGGCGTCACCCGTCGTCTGCGCCATTTCGAGGATCCCTCGCTCCAGATCTGGTTCATCATCGCCGCAATCGGTGCTGCGATCATCGCGGTCGGCATCGCCGCCTTCCTGATCCAGATCGGCGTGTCGATCCTGAACCGCGACAAGCTGCGCGACCTGACGGGCGATCCCTGGGGTGGCCGCACGCTGGAATGGTCGACCTCGTCGCCGCCGCCGCACTACAACTTCGCGTTCACGCCGATCATCCACGACCTGGATGCCTGGCACGACATGAAGGACAAGAAGTATGAGCGTCCGGTGAAGGGCTATCGCCCGATCCACATGCCCCGGAACACGGGCACCGGCGTCATCATCGCCGGGCTCAGCGTGGCCTTCGGCTTTGCGATGATCTGGTACATGTGGTGGCTCGCCGCACTCAGCCTTGTCGCCATCCTCGGCGTCGCGATCGGCCACACCTTCAACTACGACCGCGACTATTACATCCCCGTCGACGAAGTCGCCCATGAAGAGGACGAGCGCACCAAGCTGCTCGCCCAGGGAGCCTGAGCATGTCCACCGACGTCCTGAGCCAGGACCCCACCAAGAACCCGACCTTCTACGTGGTCGAGGACGATGACCATCATCACGAAACCGGCGGCAGCACCGCCATCGGTTTCTGGATGTACCTGATGAGCGACTGCCTCATCTTCGCCATCCTGTTCGCCACGTACGGCGTGCTGGGGACGAGCTATGCGGGCGGGCCGACCCCGCGGGAGATCTTCGAGCTTCCGCTGGTCGCGCTCAACACCTCAATGCTGCTGCTGTCGTCGATCACCTATGGCTTTGCCATGATCGCGATGGAAAAGGGGCTGAAGGGGCAGGTTCAGACCTGGCTGGCGATCACCGGGCTGTTCGGCGCGGCGTTTCTTTCGATCGAGCTCTACGAGTTCGCGAACCTCATCCATGAGGGCGCGACGCCGCAGCGCTCGGCCTTCCTGTCGTCCTTCTTCACGCTGGTCGGCACGCACGGCCTGCACGTCACCTTCGGCATCATCTGGCTGGTGACGCTGATGGTGCAGGTCGGCCGCCTCGGTCTGACCGCGGACAACAAGCGCCGCTTGATGTGCCTGTCGATGTTCTGGCACTTCCTCGACGTCGTCTGGATCGGCGTCTTCACCTTCGTCTATCTGCTCGGAGTCCTCCGGTGAGCCTCGACAACCACGCCAATCACGACGCCGACCTGCACTCGCACGGCGACACGCACGGCCATGGCTCGATGAAGGGCTATATGATCGGCTTCGTCCTGTCGGTCATCCTGACGGCGATCCCCTTCTGGCTCGTCATGACTGGTGCCCTGGGCGACACACAGGCGACCGCCCTGACGATCATGGCCTTCGCCTTTGTGCAGATCATCGTCCACATGATCTACTTCCTCCACATGAACACCAGTTCGGAGGGGGGCTGGACGATCATGGCGCTGGCCTTCACCGTCGTACTGGTCGTCATCACACTCAGCGGATCGATCTGGGTCATGTATCACATGAACACCAACATGATGCCGCAGATGGCCGCCGAAGCCATGGGCGCCATGTGACCGGCAAGGGCGAACCGGCGCGGGGTTCCGGCCGGTTCGTCCTGGCCGCGCTCGGGGTGGCGCTCGTCGCGCTGTTCCTCGCGCTCGGCACCTGGCAGGTGCAGCGCCGCGCATGGAAGCTGGACCTGATCGCAAAGGTAGAGGCCAGGCAGCGCGCAGCTCCCATTCCTGCACCGCGAAGTGCCGACGCCGACGACATCTACACCCGCGTCTTCGCCACCGGGCGTTTTCTGCACGAGCGCACCGTGCTGACCCAGGCGGTAACCGTCCACGGACCCGGTTTCTGGGTCGTGACGCCGCTGCAAACCTCCAACTTCATCCTGCTGGTCAATCGCGGCTTCGTCCCCAGCCGCACCGGCTTTTCGCGCCCCACGGGGATCGTCCGCATCACCGGTCTGATCCGCATGTCCGAACCCAAGGGGGGCTTCCTGCGCAACAACGATCCCGTCGCCGATCGCTGGTACTCGCGCGATGTCGACGCGATCGCTGCGGCAAAGGGATTGGGGGCGGTGGCGCCCTACTTCATTGACGCCTCGGGACCTGCGGTGCCCGGCGGTCCCATTCCCGGCCTGACGCAGACGACCTTTCCCAACTCGCATCTCAGCTATGCGCTGACCTGGTACACGCTGGCGCTGATGTCGGTCGTGGGGACGGTGATCGCAATCCGCCGCGGCCGTCGATGAGCGACCGCCCGATCCTACCCTTCACGATACGGCCCCGCGACCCCGATGTCGCCGCCGGCACCGCCAACATGCGCCAGCTCATCCATTTGCGCTGGCTTGCGGTCGCGGGGCAATTGCTGACCATCATCGTCGTCAGCCAGGTGATGGCCGTCCCCCTGCCGATCGCGCCGATGCTCGGCGTCGTCGCCATGGCGGCGATCGTCAACCTCGCCAATCACATCAGACTGCGCTTCGACAGGGTCACGAACACCGAACTCCTCTTTGCCCTGATGTTCGACGTTGGGACGCTCACCCTGCAACTCTTCCTCTCCGGCGGCGCCACCAACCCGTTCATTTCCCTCTATCTCGTGCAGGTGGTTCTGGGCGCGGTTCTGCTGGAGCGCTGGTCGGCATGGGCCTTGGCGGCGCTCACCATCCTGTGCTTCGGATTGTTGTCGCTTCATAACCGTCCGCTGGCATACCCGCCCTGGCTGTTCGGCGATATTGCCGGGCTGCATACCTGGGGAAACTGGCTCGGGTTCGCGTTGGTCGCGACGCTGCTGATCCTGTTCGTCACCCGGATCAGCCGTAATCAACGCAACAGCGCCGGGCGGCTGGCCGATCTGCGCCAGCAGGCGTCTGAGGAGGAGCATATCGTTCGTATGGGCCTGCTCGCATCAGGCGCGGCGCACGAGCTTGGCACGCCCTTGGCCAGCCTGTCCGTCATTCTGGGTGACTGGCGGAGGATGCCGGGGTTGCGGGATGATCCGGTGTTGATGGGGGAGATCGCCGAGATGCAGGGGGAGGTGCAGCGTTGCAAGGCGATCGTGACGCGCATCCTGCAGTCGGCAGGGGAGCCGAGGGGAGAGGCGGCCATGGCGTCGAATGTCGGCGACTTCATCGGTGCGATCGTCGAAGGGTGGCGGGCAAGCCATTCCGCGATAACCCTGGAATATGAATGCGATGCGCAGGATGCCAGCATCGTGTCCGATCCCGCGATAAAACAGGCGGTGGTTAATGTTTTGGATAATGCGGGGGAAGCGTCTCCGGCGTGGGTTGGGTTGCGGGTTCGGCGGGAGGACGATGCCGTACGGCTGGTGGTGAGCGACCGTGGACCGGGTTTTACGCCGAAGACCCTGGAACAGTTCGGAAAACCGACGCAGTCGACCAAGGGCGAAGGGCATGGCGTCGGTTTGTTTCTGGCCGCCATGGTGATGCGCAAGCTTGGCGGTTCGGCCGAGGCGCGCAACAGAAGCGGTCCCGATGGCGGTGCGGAGGTGACGTTGACGCTTCCCTTATCTACCATAGGCATCAACGAGCGAGACCAGGAACACGAAGCGAGAGGACAGACATGGCGGACGACCGGTCGCTGATCATCGTCGAGGATGACGAAACCTTCGCACGCACGCTGCAGCGATCGTTCGAGCGACGCGGTTATCACGTCACCGTCGCCGGGTCGCCGGATCAACTGGCGGATGTGCTGACGCGCGAGACGCCGGGCTATGCGGTGGTGGACCTGAAACTGGGGCAGGCCTCCGGGCTGACCTGCGTCAAGACGCTGCATGCGCATGATCCCGAGATGCTGATCGTCGTGCTGACCGGCTTTGCCAGCATTGCCACCGCGGTGGAGGCGATCAAGCTGGGAGCGTGCCATTATCTCGCCAAGCCGTCGAACACCGACGATATCGAGGCCGCATTCCACAAGGCGAGCGGCGACGCCACCACCGCGATCACCGACCGGCCCAGTTCGATCAAGACGCTGGAATGGGAGCGGATCAACGAAACGCTCGCCGACACCGGTTTCAACATATCCGAAACCGCACGCCGCCTGGGAATGCATCGCCGTACCCTGGCGCGCAAACTGGAGAAGCGACACGTGCCGTAAGGCGCCGGACCCGTCCGCTAGGGGAAAGGCCCGGGCCTATGGGCATGACGTCAGCCCGTCGGGCGCTGCGCTGCCACCCATTCGTCGATCTTGCGTTCCAGAACCGGCATCGGCAGCGATCCGCTGTCGAGCACCGCGGCATGGAAGCCACGCGGATCGAAGCGGTCGCCCAGCGCAGCCCTGGCCTTCGCCTTGGTCCGCAGGATCGTCAACTGACCCACCTTGTAGGCCAGCGCCTGACCCGGAATGGCGATGTAGCGTTCGACCTCCGCCGTGGCATCGGTCGGCGACATCGGCGAGTTGGCCAGCATATAGTCGATCGCCTGTTGCCGGGTCCAACCCTTGGCATGGATGCCGGTATCGACGACAAGGCGCATCGCGCGCAGCATCTCGTCGCTCAACCCGCCCATGCGCTGATAGGGATCGGTTTCCAGGCCAAGCTCTGGCCACAGCGTCTCGGCATATAGCGCCCAGCCCTCGACATAGGCGGTATTGCCGCCGAACCGCATAAAGGCGGGCAGGGCGGTATTTTCCTGGGCGAGGCTGATCTGGAAGTGGTGACCCGGCACCGCTTCGTGCAGGTACAGCGTCTCGGTACCCCAGGTGTAGCGCGAAGGCAGGTCATAGGTGTTGTAATAGAAGACACCGGGCCGCGATCCGTCGGGCGTGCCGCCCTGGTAGGAGCCACCGGCGTCGGTCTTCTCGCGGAACGCCGGCACCGGGCGGATTTCCAGCCGGGTTTTCGGGACCAGCGAGAATTGCGTGCCGATACGGGCGTTCACCCGTGCGGCAATCGCCTCATAGGCGCGGCGGAGTTCGTCCGGTGTCTTTGGCGCAAAGCGCGGGTCGCTGCGAAGATAGGTGAAGAAGGCCGGGAGCGTGCCCTTGAAGCCCGCGGCCTGCCGCTGTGCCTCCATCTCCTTCAGAATGCGTGCGACCTCAGAAAGACCGAGCTGGTGTACCTCCTCGGCCTTGAGGGGCAGGGTGGTGTTCGACTCGATGAGATAGGCATAGAGCCGGTCGCCGCCGGGTAATGCCGACAGGCCGATGGTCGGCCGGGCCGCGGGCAGATAGGTATCGGCCAGAAACGTACGCATCCGTCGTTCGGCCGGTAGGATCACATCGCGGACCTGTGCGGCATAGGCGGTTCGCAGGCGCGCCTGTTCGGCCGCGGGAATTGCGGCCGGGAAAGTCTTTACCGGGCCATAGAAGGACGATCCCTCGACGCCCTGGCCGATCAGATTGTCGAACTGGCCGATCATGTTCTGCACCACCAGCTTCGGCTGGACGACACCTGCGGCGATGCCTTGCCGGAAGCGGACGATCGCGGCGTCGAGCAGCCGGGCATAGTCCGCATTGCGGCGCAGATTGTTTTTATAATCGATCACGGTGCGGAAGGGTGAGGCCCCCTCGGCCGATGCGACATCCGGATAATAGGCCTGGATGCCGCCAAAGTGATCGAGTGGCAGCAGCCTGGATATCGCGACGAGGTCGGGTGCCCAGCCCCGCAGCGTCAGGTCCGCCTGATGGCGGAATACGTCATAGGCTAGTTGGTCGACACGGCTGAGGCGCGAACGGTCGATCCGACCGAGGGCGGCAAGATCGTCCGCCGCCGCCTTGCGCTCGGCGGCCATGTACGCGTCGGAGAAGATATCGGCGAGGCCGGAGACATGGCGCAGATCCCCGCGATAAACGCCCGACAAGGGGTTGCGACGCAGTGAGGCCTCGTCACTGTCGTGGAAGAGGCTCTTGAGCTTCACATCGGCGCGACTGTCACCGGCGACCGGAGCGGGGGGCGGTACGGCCTGCGCCAATACGGGTGCGGCAGCGCCGGCGAGCAGAAGCGCGAAACAGGATCTGGGAAGCAAGGGATGATGTCTCCTGGAAGAGGAGACAGCCTAGTGGAGCGGATCGGTTTTCCGCAAGGTCGGGTCCGCGCTGGCGGATGGGACGGCGGCGAGTGGATCGGCGCAAATCCTGCGAACCGTTTGTCCGGACGCCAAGGCTGGACCGGGAACGTGGTGGAACACGTCCCCGGTGCGCGCCCTCAGTGCTGGCGTGCCGATTGTGCGGCGGCGGTGCCGGCCGAACCGGCCGCCTTCGCGACGTCCGACAGGATCGACTTTGCGCGGTCCTTGGCCGCGTCCTTGGTCAATCCGCGCTGATCCAGCTCCTGCATGCCGGCTTCGCGAGCGGCCTGAGTGGCGGTCTTCACCGTTTCCGTGAGCTTGCGGCCCAGCGGGGCGAGCAGCGCCTTTTCGCGGGTGGAGCGCGGGATCAACGCCCCGACCAGCGCGCCCACGGCAAGACCACCCACCAGGATGCCGAGCGGGTTGGTTTCGATACGCGTCGCCGCCTGATGGGCGACATCGGCCGCCTTGTCCTTGGCTGCCTGCGTGCGGTCGGTGTGCGACGTATCGGCGTTAGAGGTGTCGGTCATGGATCACTCCTTCTCGGCAGCGGACCGGCCCCGCAAGGCGGGGTGTTTCGCTGGAATGTCATTGTTCTTGGGGCGGCGGCGGATCATGCGGCAAAGCGGCTTGCGGATAAGGAACAGGCCGAGCAGGCCGGTGGCCCCGGCGACAACGCCCGGATTGCGCCGGGCGTTGTCGACGCCGGTATGTACCGCCTGCAGGCCGGCCTCCTTGGCCTCGCGCGCGAGCAGCTTGGGGTCGAGCCGGGCCTGCAACTGGCCGACGGTGTTGGACAGCCGTTCGCGTGCGGCAGCGGCCTGCGCCTCTGCATCGGCGAGGTGACGTACGGGCTCGTCGCTCATTCGCCATGCTCCGGCAGGATGGGTTGCTTCATGCGCGACTTGCCGATCATGGCCAGGATGCCGGCCGCGACCAGCACCACGACGACGACAACGGCGGTGGCACCGAGAGGCCCGATCAGCGTCGCGAGCGACAATATCAACCCGACGAGCAGCGCGATCAGCCCTGCGAGGGCGAGAACGCCCGCCGCGACGAAGAATATGGCGGCAGACTTGTACCGCGATACCCGTTCCAGGCCGCGTGCCTTGTACAGCGCGATCTCCGCGCCGACCAGGTTGCGACTGTCGTCGACGAGCCGCCCGACCAGTGTGGTCAGCGTCTCGCCCTCATCCGCGGGGGCGGGGGGCCGGATAGGCGACGACGCCTGCATCACGCGTCGCGCGGGTCCAGACCCGACTGAACGACGCGGGCGGCGACGAAGCCGAGCGCCGCAGCCACACCGATGGCGACCGCCGGACTGTTCCGCACGAAGGCGCGGGCATCGTCCAGAAGATCGTCGATCTGCTTGTCCTTGATCTGGCCGGAGAAGCCGGTGACCGTATCGGCGGCCGAACGGGCATATTGGCCATATTGCTCGCCCAGCTTCTCATCGACCTGTGCGGCGGCATCGGTCAGCAACTGCGCGAACTGATCGAGCGCATTGCCGGCGCGGGCCTTGCCGTCATCGGCGAGTGCATAGATCTTGTCGGTCGCCTGCTGCTGCACCTTGGCGGCACCATCCTTGATCGCCTGCTTCGGGCTGGTCGAGGTTGTGCCATCCGTGGCACCGCTGCTCGTCCCGCTTTCGGCGGAAGCGTTTGATTCCGGGTTGAAATTCACGCCCGCGGTCTTCAGCGGCGCTGCCGGTTCGAACCCGGTCGCTGCCGGCGGTGTGGTGTCGTTGTCGGCCATGACGGAACCCTTTCTTTTGCGGTTCGCAGCTTAACCCCGTCAGTGGAAACGAGGTTCCATCGTGGTCGCAATTGCCCTGAACGCGTGTGCGAGATACAGCCGCCCGCGACCACACGGGCATTTTAGGAGCTTCGTTACGTGACCGCAATCATCGACATCCACGGGCGCCAGATCCTGGACAGCCGCGGCAACCCCACCGTCGAGGTCGACGTGTTGCTGGAAGACGGCAGCTTCGGACGCGCCGCCGTACCCTCGGGCGCCTCGACCGGTGCGCACGAAGCCGTTGAAAAGCGGGATGGGGACAAGAGCCGGTGGATGGGCAAGGGTGTCGATCAGGCGATCGATGCGGTGAACGACGAGATCGCGCAGGCGGTGATCGGTCTGGACGCCGAGGACCAGGCCGATCTGGACCGCGTGATGATCGAGCTGGACGGCACCGAGAACAAGGGCCGGCTGGGCGCGAACGCGATCCTGGGCGTCAGCCTGGCGGTGGCCAAGGCCGCAGCCGAGGCCCGTGGCCTGCCGCTTTATAAATATGTCGGCGGCGTCTCTGCCCATTTGTTGCCGGTGCCGATGATGAACATCATCAACGGCGGCGAACATGCCGACAATCCGATCGATTTCCAGGAATTCATGATCATGCCGGTCGGCGCTTCCAACATCCTGGAAGCGGTGCGCTGCGGGTCGGAGATCTTTCACACGCTGAAGAAGGCGCTGCACGACAAGGGGCTGGCGACGGGCGTGGGCGACGAGGGCGGTTTCGCCCCCAATATCGCATCGACGACCGACGCGCTCGACTTCATCATGTCGGCGGTCGAAAAGGCCGGGTACAAGCCGGGTGACGACGTGATGCTGGCGCTGGACTGTGCCGCGACCGAGTTCTTCAAGAACGGCAAGTACGACATTTCCGGCGAGAACAAGATCCTGTCGAGCCACGAGATGGCCGAATATCTGGCCGACCTGACCCGGCGCTATCCGATCCTGTCGATCGAGGACGGCATGGCCGAGGATGATTTCGAAGGCTGGAAGGCGCTGACCGACCTGATCGGCGACAAGGTGCAGCTGGTTGGCGACGATCTGTTCGTCACCAACCCGAAGCGCCTGAAGCAGGGCATCGAGGACGGCCTTGCCAACTCGCTGCTCGTCAAGGTCAACCAGATCGGCACGCTGACCGAGACGATGGAAGCGGTGTCGATGGCGCACCGCGCGCGCTACACCGCGGTCATGTCGCACCGTTCGGGCGAGACCGAGGACGCGACGATCGCCGATCTGGCGGTCGCCACCAATTGCGGACAGATCAAGACGGGCAGTCTGGCGCGCTCGGACCGGCTCGCCAAGTACAACCAGCTGATCCGTATCGAGGAGGAACTGGGCGACTCGGCGCGCTATGCGGGCCGTGACGTCCTGTTCACGCGATAAGCCACTTGATCCGGGGCGGCGGGCGCACGAAAATGGCAGGCGTGAAGAAGCCGTCCCCTTTCCGCAAGACGATGCGCCGGGCCGCGTGGCCGGCGCTCGGGCTGACGTTGATCGCGTTTTTCGGCGCCTATGCGGTGCTGGGGCGCAACGGTCTGCTCGCCTATGGCGACTATCAGCAGCAACTGGCGAAGCGCGAACGCTATTATGCGACGCTGGATCAGAAGCGCACCGTGCTGAAGAACCGGGTGGCACTGCTCGACCCCGATCACGCCAATCCGGACATGGTGGACGAGATGGTTCGCAAGGAACTGAACGTCACGCACCCTGACGAGGTGATCGTTCCACTGAAATGACAAAGGGCCGGCAGCGATGCCGGCCCCTTTATCGTCAGCGACCCAGGAAGGTCAGCAGGTCGTGCGTCAGCCGCTCGCCATGCGTGACGTTCAGGCCGTGCGGGGCGCCGTCATATTCCACCAGCTGCGCGCCCGGAATGCCGGCCGCCGCGGCACGCCCCGACGGATCGATCGGCACCGTCTGGTCGCTGGTGCCGTGGATGATGAGGGTCGGCACGCGGAACGACGCCAGATCGGGGCGGAAATCGGTGTGACCGAACGCTTCCGCACAGGCCAGGGTCGGCTTCAACCCGCCCTGCATCGCCACCGCCGTGGCCCAGTCCAACGCATCGTCGCTGACCGGGCTGGTCAGGTATCCAACGCCGAAGAACTGCTTGAAGAAGGTATCGCGGAAGAAGTGCGGGCGGTCGTCCTGGATGCCCTGTGCGATCTGCTGCAGCATCGATTCCGGTACGCCGTCGGGATTGTCGTCCGTCTTGAGCATATAGGGCACGACAGAGGCGACCAGGGCGGCGGCCACGACACCCTTGCCCTGATGGCGGCTCATGTAGCGGGCGACCTCGCCGCCCCCCATCGAGAAGCCGACCAACGTGACGTCCTGCGTCGCGCCCGTCGCTTCCAGCACGTCCGCCAGATCGTCGGCCAGCGTGTCGTAATCATAGCCCGACCAGGGCTGGCCGGACCGTCCGAAGCCGCGCCGGTCATAGGCGATGGCGCGGAAACCGGCATCGGCCAGCGCCATCATCTGCGGGTCCCACATATCCGACGACAGCGGCCAGCCATGCAGCAGGACGACCGGGCGGCCCGATCCCCAGTCCTTGACGTAGATGTCCGTCCCGTCGCGGGTTTTCACATAGGGCATGATCGTCTCCTGGCTCCAAAAGTTCGCAGCGCCAACGGATCGAACGATGCCCCGTTCCGGTCGGGCCGGGCTTGGTCCTTTAGCGGACCTGTGCGCCCGGCTGGACGTCGTCGGCTTCGAGCCCTTGGGGGTTGCGGATCGAGGGGCGCAGGCGGGCAAGGCTGCACAGCCCGGCGACCAGCGCCAGTCCGGCGGCGATCAGCGCGGGGCCGCTTCCACCGCCGATCCCCATCGCCAGAAGGGCCGCGACCAGCGTGGCGCCCGTCGTCTGTCCCACCATGCGCGTGGTGGAGATGAGCCCGCCGGCCGCCGCTGCCCGCTCCCGCGGGGTAGAGCCGATGATGAGCCGGGCGTTGGGGGACAGAAACATCCCGAACCCCGCGCCGCATAGTGCCATCCGCCATGCGACATCACCATAATCCGGCTGGGCGGGCAGGAAGGCAAGCAGGCAGAGCGCGCCGATGGCGATGGTCATGCCGATACCACCGAGCAGCCCGGCGGGATAGCGGTCCGAGAGCCACCCGGCCAGCGGTGCCACGATCATGGTGGTCAGCGGCCACGGCGCGATCATCGCCCCCACCTCCGACGGCGACAGGCCATAGGCGTGCTGGAGGCGGAAGGGGAGCGACAGGAGCAGCGTCATCGATGCCACGAACGCGGTGAAGGCGCCGAGCGTGGACAGCGCCAGCACCGGTCGGCCGAGCAGATCGACCGGCAGGATCGGCGCGATCTCGCCCCGCTCGCGGCGGATGAAGATGACGCCGGTGAAGATGCCGAGTGCGACGATCGCGGCGGACACGATCGGACTGTCGCCGTGCACGGCCGTTTCCAGGCCGCCGATGATGAGCCCGAACATGGCGGCGCACAGCACGCCGCCCAGAACGTCGAATGGTTCCTCCCCGCGGGGCGGCTCGGGCAAGGCGCGGCCGAGCACCAGCGACAGGATGGCAAAGGGCACCGCGCTGGCGAACACCCAGGGCCACGGCGCGACGCCGAGGATCAGGCCGCCCAGCGTCGGCGCCAGTGCCGCGGAACTGGACACCACGACCGAATTGACGCCCAGCCCGCGGCCAAGCTGGCGAGCGGGATAGATCGACCGGACAAGCGCGGAGGACACGCTGAGCGCCGCCGCCGCCCCCGCTGCCTGCGCGACGCGCACCACCAGCAGGAATGGCAGGCTCTTGGCAAAGAAGCACAGCACGGTGGCGACGGTGAAGACGAGTTGCCCGGTCTGATACATCCGCTTCAGCCCGATCCGGTTGCCCAGGCCCGAGAAGGGCAGGAGCAGCATGACCAGGGTCAATTGATAGACGGTGACGACCGACACCGCCGCGCTGGAGCCGACGCCCAGATCGCGGGCGATGGTGGGTAGCGCCACGGTGGCGATCGCGCCGTCGATCACGACCAGTGCCGTACCGGCAGAGATCGCGGCGATCGCAACGAAGCGGCGGGGAGTGGGCAGGCCATCGTGCATCATGACGCCCTTAACCCATTGCCGGCCAACCGGGTGCATTGCATCGACGGAAATACGGCGCCACAACTGACCCATTGTGCCGGTAAGGAGATTTTGATGCGTGGTTGGCGATTTCTGGCAGCGGCGAGCCTGATGACGGGCATGGTAGCGGGCGACGCCGGTGTGGCCCAGACGGCAGCGGCGAACGATCCATATATCTGGCTGGAAGACAAGGACGGCGCGAAGGCGCTGGCCTGGGTGGAGGCAGAGAATGCCAAGACGCTGCCCCGGTTGCAGAACGATCCCCGCTACAAGACCTTCTACGCCGAGGCGCTGGCGATCGCGTCGGCCAAGGACCGTATCCCCATGCCCGAGCAACTGGCGGGCAAGATCCTAAACTTCTGGCGCGATGCGGATCATCCGCAGGGGCTGTGGCGCTGGACGAGCGAGGCGGACTATGCCTCGGCCACGCCGCGCTGGACGACGTTGATCGACCTGGACAAGCTGAGCCAGGCGGAAGGCAAGAAGTGGGTCTGGAAGGGGGCAAGCTGCCTCCAGCCGGAGGAGCGGCTGTGCCTGATCGCCCTGTCCGAGGGTGGCGAGGACGCGATCAGCTACCGCGAATTCGACCTTGAGGCGGGGCGGTTCGTGGAGAACGGCTTTGCCTTGCCGACCTCCAAACAAGGTGCGGCATGGCTGGACAAGGACACGCTGCTGGTCAGCCGCGACTGGGGCGCCGGCAGCATGACCCAGTCCAGCTACCCGTTCGTCGTCAAGATGGTGAAGCGCGGCCAGCCGCTATCCGCCGCGACCGAACTGTACCGCGGCGCGCCGGGTGATCAGTTGGGCACCTATGCCGGGGTGATGACCGATGCCAAGGGCAACAAGCTGGTGCTGATGCAGCGACGCCAGGCGTTTTTCGGCGGCGACACCTCGGTATGGACCCCGGAAGGGGGCACGAAGAAGCTGGACATTCCGGCCCGCGCGCATGTCGTCGGCATGATCGACGGCCGCGTGATCTTCGAGACGAGCGATCCCTGGGGATCGATCGCGCCCGGTACCGTCGCCTGGGCGCCGCTGGCCGAGGTACAGCGCGGAACAGTGCGTCCGCAGGTGCTGTTCGCGCCGAGCGCGACGCAGGCGGTGCAGGGTGTCAGCACGACGCAGAACCGCGTCATCGTGACCTATATCGACAACGTACAGGGCCGCGCGAGCGTCTTTGCGCCCAGCGGTACCGGCTGGACGTCGCGTGCGGTGACGGTGCCCGAGAATGTCAGCATCGGCGTGGCGTCCACGACCGATCGCAGCGACCATGTCTTTCTGGCGGTGAACGGCTTTACCACGCCCACCACGCTGTCCACCTTCGACGCTGCGGGCAATGCCCCGCCGCGCACGATCAAGAGCCTGCCGCCGCGCTTCGACGCGCAGGGCGTTGCCGTTCACCAATATCAGGCGACGTCGAGCGATGGCACCAAGGTGCCCTACTTCGTCGTTCTGCCCAAGGGTGTGAAGCTCGACGGCACGACGCCGACGCTGATGACCGCCTATGGCGGTTTCGAGATCGCGCGTCTGCCGACCTATCTGGGGTCGACCGGCAAGATGTGGACGGAGCGGGGCGGTGCGTTCGTGCTCGCCAATATCCGCGGCGGCGGCGAGTTCGGGCCGAAATGGCATGACGCGGGCCGCAAGACCAAGCGCCAGATCATCTATGACGATTTCGTCGCGGTGGCGAACGACCTGACCGCGCGCAAGATTACGAGCTCGCAAAAGCTGGGCATCTATGGCGGCTCCAATGGCGGCCTGCTGATGGGGGTCGAGTTCACCCAGCGGCCCGATCTGTGGAAGGCGGTGACGATCCAGGTGCCGCTGCTCGACATGGTGCGCTATGAACAGATTGCCGCTGGCTCCTCCTGGGTCGATGAATATGGGTCGGTAGCCAATCCGGCGGAGAAGGCGTTCCTGGAGAAGATCTCGCCCTATGCGAATATCCGCAAAGGGGTCGCCTATCCCGAGCCCTATATCTGGACCACGACCAAGGACGACCGCGTCGGCCCGCAGCATGCCCGCAAGTTTGCGGCGCGGCTGGGAGAATATGGTCTTCCCTACCTGTTCTACGAGGACACGGCGGGTGGACATTCGGGCGATGCCGACATTGGGCAGGGCGCCCGGTTGCAGGCGCTGCAGACCACCTATTTCGCTCAAAAGCTGATGGGGCCGGCAACGGCCGGAGCGGCCACCGCAGCCCGGTAGACTGTTTGCGAAAGCCTTCATGGCCACGGATGCGGCCAGGATTAAACGAGCAGGGGAACTGCGCCGCAGGGTGCAGTTCTCCTGATAAATGGGCGGGGCGCATGTCGGTGGATGCCAGGCCGGCAGAGCGACCCCTCCCACCGTTTCTGCGGCATCAGGTGTGGAGTGCCGCCGCGAGTTGCGCCTTGGTCATCCTCGATCGGCCGGGCACGTTCCGGCGCCGGGCCTCCTGATACAGTTCTGCCTTGCTGCGGTGATCGCGGAACGGTGCGGTCTTGGCGGCGATGTCCTCGGGTTGGGCGGAGAATTGCTTGCCCTTGGCGCGATCGGCCTTTTTGCGCGCGGTGGTGCGGCGATATTCGTCGTCCGATAGCGAGTCGCGTGCAGCCTTGGGCAGATAGCGCTCACCGGTGTCGCCGCTCTTCTTGCCCGACTTCGTTCCCCAGTCTTCCTTGGTCCATTGATGCAGGCTGTTGTCCGCGTCGGGCTTGCCCTTGTAGGTGCCGCCACGCTTCTTGTACGCGGCAACCGCCATCTGTGCCTTACGGGCGGACCATTCGCCCTTTCGGCCGCCCTTTGCGCCGGCGGTGATCTCCGCCTTGACGGTTTCCCACAGATCCGGGTCGGTGCGCTCGGCGGTGTCGGTCATGGCGGATTGAACCCGCACGACACTCGTGCGTTCCGCCGCCTTGATGCGGCAAATGTTACGCATTGGTCTTGCTGCATTGCAGCGATGCGGGCAGAAGCGAGGGCATGACCGACATGACGACGATCGAGCGCAGTCCGGCAGAGCCGGCGGCGGGCGCTCCTGCGATCATCTTCGAGGCGATCGTGAAGCTGCGCGCGGTGGCTGCGACCTATAATCGCGGGGACGTGACGCTGGCGCCGCACGCCATCTACACGCGGCACGGCGAGCTTTACGTCGACGCGACCACGCTGGAGCGCGACGGGCGGCCGCCCAAGGAGGAGAAGCTGGGTACGTTCAAGCTGGCCGGACTGGGGGCATTGCGCCTGACGCCGCGCCGCTTCACGACCAGTTCGCTGTTTCTGGCGCATGATCCCAAATATGCCGGCGTGCTGCTGATGGCGGTCGAAGCGGGCTGATCACACGGCGGCAATAGTTTCAATTCGGACGTAAACCATTGCCGCAAGGCCCTTTCGGTCCTATGCCTCTTGTCGGTGCGGGGGAGCACGGGGGCAAGGGCCGTTGAGTGGTGACACACGCCAAGCTGTAACCGCATGGCCGGACATGGCCACGATCGCCCATATCCGGCCCGTCGAAACCGTCCTGGGGCCATTTTCTGCTTGGCCGCCCGAATTGCAGAGCGCGGCTGGCATGGTGCTGACCATGGGTGTGCCGGCGGCGCTGGTGTGGGGCGTCGGGTTGGTCACGATCCACAATGCAGCCTTCGCGCAACTGATCGGCCTCGATGCGAACGGGCAGGCTTTCGACGCCATATGGGCTGGGCACTGGCCTGGCTGTGCCGCCGTGGTGGAACAGGTGCGGCGCGGCGAGACGGTGAAGGGAGATGATCGCCCGATCGCGTTGCACCGGGACGATCCGGACGAGGTGGCCTCCTGCTCCTATGCGTGCAGCCCGGTTCGCGATGCGAAGGGGCAGGTTGCCGGCTTCATCGACATCCTGATCGAAACATCCGAAGCCATGCGGGCACGGGCCGAAATGGTCATGCTCAATCGCGAGCTGGGCCACCGGCTGAAGAACACGATGGCGATGGTCGGGGCGATCGCGTCGCAATCGCTGAAGGGCGTGGTCGAGCGCGAAGCCGTGGAAATCTTTCAGGCGCGCATCGTCGCGTTGGGCCATGCCCATGACGTGCTGTTGCAGGAGAACTGGGCGGCGGCGCCGATCGAGACGGTGGTCGACACGGCGTTGCGGCTGCATGACGACAGCGAGCGCTTCGCGGTTACAGGGGCGCCAGTGCAACTGGGATCGCGCGCGGTATTGTCGCTGTCGCTGCTGCTTCACGAACTGGCGACAAATGCGGTGAAACATGGCGCGCTGTCCGTGGCGGGCGGTCATGTCGACCTGAGTTGGCGGGTCGATGGCGAGGACCTGTGCCTGGACTGGATCGAGCGCGGCGGGCCGGCGGTGGTCGCGCCGGCGCGCGGCGGCTTCGGCTCCCGCCTGATCGGCATGGGGCTGGTGGGCACCGGGCATGTCGAGCGCCACTTCCATCCCACGGGTTTTGCGGCACATTTCCGTGCCCCTTTGGTACAGGTACAGCAGACGTAAAGCTTGAGGCGGGTAGCGGGCGGACCCTACACCGCTACCGAACCGCCATGACCATGTCCGCCATCCCTCCTGTGATCCTCGTTGTGGCAGATCAGCCCTTGCTGAGCCTTGCTGCGGTGGATCTGGCGGAACAGGCGGGGTTCATGGTGGTGACGGCTGGCGATGCGCAGGATGCCGTCGCAATGCTCGCCAAGCGGAGCGATATCGCGATCGTGCTTGCCGATCTGGACCGGCCGGGCAGGGCGCGTGGCGCCGAACTGGCCGCGGTGATTGCCCGGCAATGGCCGACGGTCCGCGTTCTTGTTCTCACCGATCGCGTCGATCAGATGCCGGGAGAGGTGGCGACACCGACGATCATCCGGCCCTGTGCGGACCGGGTGATCGTCGCCGCGCTGACGGCGCTCAGCGGCAGCGGATCTGCCGGTTCTGGTCGATAGACCGCCCCGCCAACGCACCCGCGGCGCCGCCCAGCAACGTCCCCACCACCCGACTGCGCCCGCCATCGATGACATTGCCCAGGATACCGCCGGCTGCACCGCCGACGATCAGTCCGGTGGTGCCGTCCGAACGGCGGCAGTAATAGCGCCCGTCGGTGCCGGCATAGACACGCTCGTCGGACGACAGAGTCCGCTCCCGGTAATCGCCGCTGCGATAATCTGGCGCCGGATCGTAAAAGGGTTCGTCCCCGTCATAGCCATCGGCCGGAATGGCCGGCGCCGCGCGGTAGCCGCCGGGCCCGGCCTGCGACTGGTATCGCCCATCGTCCCGCGCGCCGGGGAACTCCCGGTAATCGTCACCCGCGCGGCGCGACTGATACAGATCCACCTCCTGCCGGTAGCGCTGATATTCGCGGTCGAAACGCTCCTGCGCGGCGCGGAAGCGGGCTTCATCCGACGCGCTTTGGGCGGCGGCTGGCGTCGCGGCAGCGACCAGGGTGATGGCGAGCAGGAGCGAGGTCTTCATGGGTGCGGTCCTCTGGCGCCCGACGGCCGGGCGACCAGAGCGATACGGACGGCCATCGATACGGTTCCTGAACGACGCTCAGCCAGGCGTGACGAAGCTGTCCATCACCCGCTTGCGACCGGCCTGCTCGAAGTCGATCTCCAGCTTGTTGCCCTCGATCGCGGCGATCACGCCATAGCCGAACTTCTGGTGGAAGACGCGCTGGCCGAGCGAAACATCGCTACGCCCCTTGTTGCCCAGGCTGACCGCGCTCGCGCGGGCCTCCACGATCCGCTGCGGCTTGGTGGAGAAGGTCGAGTTGGTGGCGGCGGCACGCTGCCAGCCGGGTCCGCGACCGGTGCCGCGCGAAACGTCGGCAAAGGGATCGGCATGTTCGGTCCAGTTGGCCCGCCACAGGCTCTCGCCACCCGACATCGTCGTCTCCGCATCGATATGCTCGGGCGGCAGTTCGGCGACGAAGCGGCTGGGCAGGCTGGATGTCCATTGCCCATAGATGCGGCGATTGGCCGCATGGAGGATCGTCGCCCGGCGCCGCGCGCGGGTGATCCCGACATAGGCGAGGCGGCGTTCCTCCTCCAGGCTGCGCGTGCCACCCTCGTCCAGCGCACGCTGTGACGGGAACAGGCCTTCCTCCCAGCCCGCCAGGAACACGGTGTCGAATTCGAGGCCCTTGGCCGCGTGCATCGTCATGATCGTGATCTGCGGCTCGCGCGCGGCGCCCTCGGTATCCATGACCAGACTGACATGGTCGAGGAACGCGCCGAGCGACTCGTAATCCTCCATCGCACGGACGAGTTCGGACAGGTTCTCCAGCCGGCCGGCGGCTTCGGCCGACTTCTCGGCCTGCCACATCGCGGTGTAGCCGCTTTCATCGAGCAGCTGGCGGGCCAGTTCGGCATGGGGCAGGTCGCGCGCCATGTCGCGCCAGCGGGCGATATCGCCGACCAGATTGCCGAGCGAGCGACGCGCCTGCGGCGTCAGTTCATCGGTGTCGAGGATCCGCGCGGAGGCGATGGTAAGCGGCACGCGTTCGGCGCGGGCAAGCTGATGAATCTTGGCCAGCGCCTTGTCGCCCAGCCCTCGCTTGGGGACATTGACGATGCGCTCGAAAGCCAGATCGTCGGCCGGCTGGTTGACGACGCGCAGATAAGCGAGCGCATCGCGGATTTCGGCACGCTCGTAGAAGCGCAGGCCCCCGACGATCCGATAGGGCAGGCCGATCGCGATAAACCGGTCCTCGAACTCGCGGGTCTGGTGCTGTGCGCGGACCAGGATGGCGATATTGTCGAGCGAGGTGCCGTCCCGGCGTGCCGCCTCGATCTCCTCGCCGACCCGGCGCGCCTCCTCCGGCCCGTCCCAGACACCCAGCACCCGAACCTTCTCGCCAACATCGAGTTCGGTCCACAGCGTCTTGCCGAGGCGCCCACCGTTGTTGGCGATCACGCCGGACGCGGCGCCAAGGATGTGGGGGGTCGAGCGGTAATTCTGTTCGAGGCGGATGACCTTTGCGCCCGGGAAGTCCTTTTCGAACTTCAGGATGTTCTCGACCTGGGCACCCCGCCACGAATAAATGGATTGGTCATCGTCCCCGACGCAGGCGATGTTGCGCCGGGCCTGGGCCAGCAGGCGCAGCCACAGATACTGGACGCTGTTGGTGTCCTGATACTCGTCCACCATGATATAGCGGAAGCGCTGCTGATAGGCTTCCAGCACCTCGCGGTTGGTGCGCAGGACGGTCAGCATGTGGAGCAGCAGGTCGCCAAAGTCGCAGGCGTTCACCGCGCGAAGCCGCGTCTGATATTGTTCGTACAGTTCGCCGCCGCGGCCATTGGCGTAGCGTTCGCTCTCCCCTGCATCGACGTCGCCGGGCGTGAGGCCCTTGTTTTTCCATTCGTCGATCAGGCCGGCGAGACTGCGCGCGGGGAACCGCTTCTCGTCGATATCGGCCGCGATGATGAGCTGTTTCAGCAAGCGCAACTGATCGTCGGTGTCGAGGATGGTGAAGTTTGACTGGAGCCCGACCAGTTCGGCGTGGCGTCGCAGCATCTTCGCGCCGATGGCGTGAAAGGTGCCCAGCCACGGCATTCCCTCCACGGCTTCACCGACAAGACGGCCGACGCGCTCGCGCATCTCTCGCGCCGCACGGTTGGTGAAGGTGACGGCCAGGATTTCCGACGGCCACGCCTTGCGCGTGTAGAGCAGGTGCGCCAGCCGCGCGGTCAGCGCCGCGGTCTTGCCGGTGCCCGCGCCGGCCAGCATCAGCACCGGGCCATCGGTGGTCAACACCGCCTCGCGCTGCTGATCGTTCAGGTTGCGCAGATAGGGCGGATCGGCGGGCGTCGGCTGGGGTAGACTCATCGGCGAACAGGTAGGGAACGACGCGCCAAGGAGCAAGCGCGACCAACACGTCACGGCGCTGACGCATGATCGTAGCGGGCACGCAACGAATCGCAGCTAACGGCGTCGTGGTGTGCCGATGACCGGGCGTGAAGGCCGGCAGAACAGGCACCATCCACAGGAGCCACCATCATGAATAGCCTTATTCCAACTGCCCTTGCGGCGGCGTTGTTCGCGTGCCTGCCGTCCGCCGCCGTCGCGCAGGATCGTCAGCCCGTGCGCGTCCAGGTGCGTCACGGCGATCTTGATCTTTCCCGTGCCGATCACCGTGCCATGTTGGACACGCGGGTGCGCCGTGCCGCGCACACCGCCTGCGGTCAGCAGGGACGCGAGTTGAAGGTGATCGCGGACATCCGCCGGTGCGAAGCGGAGATGCGGCGCGATGGATCGGTTCAGATCGCTGCTCTGGCGGCACGGGCGCCCGTTGCGCTGGCCGGTCGCTGACATCCCGTATCGAATCGGGACGTACCGCTAATCCATGTCATCATTCTGTCACCCAAGGGGCGCAGGCCGCATTCCATGACAAGCATTGCGCTGGATCGTGGGGACGCGCCTGCGTCCACTCACAGGGGGCCCCGGCTGGATGGCGGATGGCATCCGGGGGGACGCTGGGCTTTTCTGGCATTGCTGATCGGCGGGCTGGCCTATGCCGGGGTGAGCGTGGCCGCCGACACGGCCGAGGTGGGCGCGCCCCTGGCGGGCGGCGTGTTTCTGTTCCTCGGGCTGGCGCTGCTGATCGCGCTCGGCTTCGAATTCGTGAACGGCTTCCACGATACCGCCAACGCCGTGGCGACCGTGATCTATACGCATGCATTGCCCGCCCCCGTGGCGGTGGTGTGGTCGGGGGTGTTCAACTTCCTGGGCGTCATGGCCTCGAGCGGGGCGGTCGCCTATTCCATCATCACCCTGCTTCCCATCGACCTGATCCTGCACGTCGGCTCTCTCGGCGGCTTTGCCATGATCTTCGCGCTGCTACTCGCGGCCGTGCTGTGGAACCTGGCGACATGGTTCGTCGGACTGCCCAACTCCTCCAGTCACGCCCTGATCGGGTCGATTCTAGGTGTGGGGCTGGCCCATCAGTGGCTGACTGCTGCGCCCGGATCGGGCGTGGACGGCGCGCAGGTGCGCAAGGTGCTGTCTGCCTTGTTGTTCAGCCCGGTGGTCGGTTTCGTCGGCGCGATGCTGTTGCTGCTGGTGATGAAGCGCTTCCTGAAGAACCCGGTGCTGTACCGCGAACCCGTAGGGCAAACGCCGCCGCCAAAGGGCATTCGTGCGCTGCTGATCTTTACCTGCAGCGCGGTCAGCTTCGCGCATGGCGGCAATGACGGGCAGAAGGGCATGGGGCTCATCATGCTGATCCTGATCGGCTGCGCGCCAACCGCCTATGCGCTCAACCGAACAATGCCGGAAAGCGCCACCTCCGCCTTTGTGGCGACTGCCGAGGCCGCGGCGCGCGCCTATGCCGACAAGGCGGGCACGACGCTGCCGACCGTCGACGCGGCACGGGGAACGATCACCGAGGCCCTGCGCCTGAAACACGTGGCGAAACCGGCGGTCTATGCCGGGCTGGCAACGCTGTCCCGCGATGTCGCCGCCCGGATCGACGATTACGGCGCATTGAGCAAGGTGCCCGCGGCGGCAGTGCCGAACCTGCGCAACGACATGTATCTGGTCTTCGACGCGACCAAGCTGGTGGTGGCCGATCCCGCCGCTCAGGCACGGTTCACCGCAGCGGAAGTCGCGACGCTGAAATCCTATGACGAGGGTCTGGAGCGTGGCACGCGCTACATTCCATTCTGGGTAAAGGTGACGGTCGCGCTTGCCCTGGGGCTGGGCACGATGGTCGGCTGGCGGCGGATCGTGGTGACGGTCGGCGAGAAGATCGGGAAGACGCACCTGACCTATGGCATGGGTGCGGCGGCCGAGCTGATGGCGGCTTCCACCATCCTGCTCGCGGAACGCTTCGGCGCCCCGGTATCGACGACCCATATCCTGTCGTCCGGCGTGGCGGGTGCATCGGTGGCGAACGGCGCCGGACTGCAGCGGCGTACGATCCGCAACATGGCGTTGGCTTGGCTGATGACGCTGCCCGCGGCTATGCTGCTTTCCGGCTTGCTCTACTGGCTGTTGCTGGGTTTCGTGAGGGTTGTCGGCGCCGCGTGAACGTTTGCATTGGCACGGGACTGGGCTAGGCCGGGGGCATGGATAGTCCTGCCTCACACCGCCGCATCCTGCTTGCCAGTCTGACCGGAACCGCGGTCGAATTCTACGACTTCTATATCTATGCGACGGCGGCGGCGCTGGTGTTCGGGCCGTTGTTCTTCCCGGCATCATCCCCGGCGGCACAGTTGATGCTGTCCTATGCCAGTTTCGGTTTGGCGTTTGTGGCGCGGCCGGTGGGGGCGGTGGCTTTCGGGCATTTCGGGGATCGGGTCGGGCGTAAGTCGACGCTGGTGGCGAGTCTGATGCTGATGGGAGGGTCGACGGTCGCGATCGCGTTCCTGCCGACCTATG